>JBOHXX010000251.1:0-5052 GCA_050737675.1 Pseudoxanthomonas sp. | reverse complement strand
CTCTTATTGGACTCGTCTCCTTTGGCGCTCATGCACAGAGCAAATCCAAGATCCTGGACGACTTCAGTGATGCCTCCAACTGGCGCGTCGTCACCTCCAACCAGGTCAGCGGAAGCCTTCGCCAGGTCGATGGCGTGCAAGGCAAGGCCTTGTGCCTGGACTACGACTTCAACGGCGTATCCGGTTACGCCGGCATCCAGCGCGACCTGGTGATCGCCTATCCACAGAACTACCGGTTCGATTTCCAGTTGCGCGGAGATTCGCCGAAGAACGACCTGCAGTTCAAGCTGGTCGATGCCAGTGGCGACAACGTGTGGTGGGTCAATAAACCGAAGTACGACTATCCGCACGAGTGGACCGGCGTGGTCTACAAGAAGCGGCATATCGACAAGGCCTGGGGGCCGGATCCGGCCCGCGTGCTGCGCAACAGCGCGAAGCTGGAGTTCACCGTCTACAACAACGCTGGCGGCAAGGGCTCGGTCTGTTTCGACGAACTGACCTTCACCGAGTTGCCCGCGGAGGATCATTCACCACTCACCGCCAAGGTCAGCGCTTCCGTCGCCAATGGCAGTGGCATGGCCGGCAATGCGGTGGACGGCGATGCCGCGACTGCCTGGTACGCCGATTTCGCTGCGGAAACGCAACCCCGGCTGACCCTGGACATGGGCAAGCTGCGCGAGTTCGGCGGCCTGAAGCTGGTGTGGAAGGAAGGCGAATTCGCTTCGGATTACCTGCTGCAGTTGTCGGACGATGGCGCGCACTGGCGCGATGTGCGAACCGTGGTCGGTGGCAATGGCGGGACCGACTATCTGGCATTGCCCGAATCGGAGGCACGATATCTGCGTCTCAGCGCGGCATCGGGTCCGGGGAAATCATTCGGGCTGGCCGAGGCGATGGTCCAGCCGCTGGAATTCGCGGCGACTCCAAATGATTTCATCAAGTCGGTTGCCAGCGAATCGCCGCGTGGCTGGTATCCGCGCGGTTTCACCGGCGAGCAGCCTTACTGGACCATCGTTGGCCTGGATGGAGGCACCGAGCAGGCGTTGATCGGTGAGGATGGCGCGGTGGAGGTGGCCAAGGGCGGCTTCAGCATCGAGCCCTTCGTCGTGGCTGATGGCAAGCTCGTCACCTGGGCTGATGCGAAAATATCGCAATCGCTGCAGGATGGTTACCTGCCGATTCCCAGCGTGGACTGGAAGCATGAGGCTTTCGCCTTGCAGGTAACTGCATTCGCGCAGGGCACGCCGAAGCACTCGCAGTTGGTGACGCGCTATCGCCTGACCAACACCGGGAAGACGCCGGGTCGCTTCGTGCTGGCGCTCGCGGTGCGGCCACTGCAGGTCAATCCGCCGACCCAGTTCCTCAGTACCGTCGGCGGGGTCAGCGAGATCCATGGACTGACAGTCAAGGAAGGAACTGTCAGCGTGGATGGCGCGCAGCGTGTGCGCGCCAGCAGGAAATCGCTCGCGACATTCGCAAGCCCCTTCGATTCAGGCGATGTCGTACAGCGGCTCGCGGATTCGGAATGGACTTCATTTCTCGACCAGGTGGAAACGACGGGAGTCGACTATCCCAGGCTCGATACCGGCGAAGACGCGGCTAATGACCAAACCGGCCTGGCTTCCGGCGCCTTGCTGTATCGCGCCCGGCTGGCGCCGGGTGAGACTTATGAAGTCGACCTGATCGCACCCATGACGGGTGGCTTCGAGAATGGAGTCGCAGCAGGTTTTCCGGAAGAAGCCGAGGTTCTGCAGAAGCGTGTGGGGGACCAGTGGCGCGGCAAACTCGACCGCGTGCATATCGAGGTTCCGCCGCAAGGCCAGGACCTGGTCGATACCCTGCGTACGGCCACCGCGCACATGCTGATCTCGCGTATCGGTCCGCGCCTGCAACCGGGCACGCGCTCGTACGCGCGCAGCTGGATCCGCGACGGGGCGATGATTTCCGAAGGCCTGTTGCGCATGGGTCGCGAGGACGTGGTGCGCGACTATGTCGAGTTCTACGCGCCGTACCAGTTCGAGAACGGCAAGGTCCCGTGCTGCGTGGACGACCGCGGCAGCGATCCGGTGCCGGAGAACGACAGCCATGGCGAACTGATCTTCAACATCGCCGAGCTTTATCGCTACAACGGAGACAAGGCTTTCCTGCAGAAAATGTGGCCGCACGTGCTGGGCGCCTGGACCTACATGGAGAAGCTGCGGTTGAGCGAGCGCACCGAAGCCAACCGCGCGCTCAATCCCGCCTTCTACGGGATGATGCCGGCGTCGATCAGCCATGAAGGCTATTCGGCCAAGCCGATGCATTCCTATTGGGACAACTTCTGGGCGCTGCGCGGCTACAAGGACGCGGTGGAAGTGGCGCAGTGGTTGGGCAAGGCTGAAGAAGCCAAGCGATTCGTTGTCTCGCATGATCAGTTCCGCGAGGATCTTCACAATTCCCTGCAGGCGGCAGCGAAATTGCATGGCATCGATTTCCTGCCGGGTTCAGCCGAGCTCGGGGACTTCGATGCGACTTCGACCACGATCGCGCTGGCGCCCGGTGGCGAGCAGGGCAGGCTGCCCAAGGACTTGCTGGACAATACCTTCGAGCGTTACTGGCGCGAGTTCGAGCAGCGCCGCGATGGCAAGCGCGAGTGGAAGGACTACACCCCGTACGAATGGCGCAACGTCGCCGCGTTCGTGCGCCTGGGTTGGCGCGAGCGCGCCTGGGAGGCGGTGCAGTTCTTCTTCAAGGACCGCGCGCCGCAGCCCTGGAACCAGTGGGCGGAAGTCGTGTCGCGCACGCCACGCAAGCCGTTCTTCGTCGGCGACCTGCCGCATGCATGGGTGGCTTCGGACTTCGTGCGTTCGGCGCTGGACATCTTTGCCTACACGCGCGAGATCGACGACAGCATCGTGCTGGCGGCAGGCATCCCGGCCGATTGGCTGGAAGGCGAGGGCATCGCGATCCGTGATTTGCGTACGCCGAATGGAAAGCTGGGCTATGCGTTGCGCCGGGCAGGTGGAAAGCTCGAATTGCAGGTTGGTGAGGGATTGAAGTTGCCTGCCGGAGGCCTGGTGTTGCCGTGGCCCTATGGCTCGGCGCCCGGAAAAGCCACGGTGAATGGCAAGCCCGTGCCCTGGAAGGATGGTGAGTTGCGCATCTCGTCGCTACCCGCAAGGGTCAGCATCGAAGCCCCATAGGTGTGGTGCAGGAACGGCATAGGAACAATGTAGGAGCGACGGAAGTCGCGATGCCGGTGCGATATCCCGGAATGCAATTCGTGAAGCGGTTTTATTGCAGATACCTTCGCAGCTTGCGCCGCTCCTGCAAGGTGGCCTGCACCCGAAGCGATGCGGGTGCGATATCCCGGATGCAACTCGCGAAGAAGCTTCACCGCCAACGCCTTCGCGGCTTATGCCGCTCCCACGAGCTCGTTTGGTGTTCTTTATGCGCTGCGGACCTTGCCGACGATCGCGGCAGCTTTGGTGGAGCTCGCAGTGACCTTGTCCCATTCCCCGGCTTCGATCCAGTTCTTCGGAACCATCCACGAGCCACCGATGCAGACCACGTTCGGCTGCGACAGGTAGTCGGCCGCGTTGTCCTCGGTGATGCCACCGGTCGGGCAGATCTTCAGATCCGACAGCGGGCCTGCCAGCCCCTTCAGCATCGCCAGTCCACCGACCGCACTGGCCGGGAACAACTTGCATACGCGGAAACCGCGCGCCATCAGCGATAGCAACTCGGTAGGCGTCGCTGCACCGGGAACGACGGGAATAGGCGCCTTGGCGAGAGCAACGGCCATTTCCGCAGGCGTGCCGGGGGTAACCAGGAAATCCGCGCCGGCGGCGATCGACTGTTCCATCTGCTCGATGGTCAGTACCGTGCCTGCGCCGATCACGATATCCGGCAGTTCCTTCTTCAGCATCGCCAATGCTTCCATCGCCACCGGCGTGCGCAGGGTCAGCTCGATCGCCGGCAACCCGCCCTTCAGCAATGCGGCCGATACCTTGCGTGCTTCGTCCAGCGTATGCACGGTGACGACCGGAAGGATGCCGGCGGCACGGAGGAGTTGTTCGGCTTTTTGCTGGTGCTGGGAGATGGTCATGGTTATGGCTTCTGGTAGTTGAGCCCCTCTCCGTCGGCGACCGCAGGGAGTGCAAGGCTGAGAGGGGTTGGGGTGAGGGTACGGCGAAGCGTATTGTGGTTCAGATGGTATTGGCTTCGCCGTACCCTCATCCGTCGCTTCGCGCCACCTTCTCCCGATGGGAGAAGGAAAAGCTAGGCATCCTTGGCTTCATGCGGTGCGGCTGCCGCCGCATGGTCATGACCAAGTTCGTACTCTGCGTCATATTCCCAGCCGCCTTCCGGCGTCGGTGGACCGCAGGAAATCGACAGTGCGCCCTGGTCGGCGGGCGTCACCAGGTTGCGGCTCCAGGCGAACAGGTTGCGGCCCAGGTCGTGCGCGGCGGGCGCGGTGTTGGGCGCGTGCGTGCGCGCGTTCCATTCGTCCGCGTCGACCAGCACTTCCAGCGTGCCGGCCTTGGCATCGAGGCGGATCATGTCGCCTTCGCGCAGCTTGCCGATCGGGCCGCCGCGCGCGGCTTCTGGAGTCAGGTGGATCGCGGCGGGGATCTTGCCCGATGCGCCCGACAGGCGCCCATCGGTGACCAGGGCCACGCGTCGGCCCTGGTTCTGCAACAAGCCAAGCAGCGGCGCCAGCGAATGCAGTTCCGGCATGCCATTCGCTCGCGGCCCCTGGTAACGCACCACGGCGATGAAATCCCGTGGCAGCACGCCGGCGGCATGCAGTTTGTTGAGTGCGCGCGGGTCGTCGATGACCACGGCGGGCGCTTCGATGCGGTGGTATTCCGACTTCACCGCCGAGATCTTGATCAGCGAACGCCCCAGGTTCCCGCGCAGCAGGCGCAGGCCGCCGTGTGGGTCGAAGGCATTGCCGACCGGTCGCACTACGGCTTCGTCCGCGCTTTTTTCGACGCCCGGCGAATAATCCAGCTTGCCATCGGCCAGTCGCGGTTCGTCGCAGTAGGCGCGCATGCCGCCGGGGACGAC
>JBOHXX010000250.1:0-5057 GCA_050737675.1 Pseudoxanthomonas sp. | reverse complement strand
GGTCATCGACGACGCGATCGATCGCGACACCTGCGCTGCGATCGTGGCCCGGTTGCGCGGCAGCGACGCGCTGCAACCCGGCCGCGTCGGCGGCGGCGTGTATCCCGAACTCAAGCGCAGCCGCGACCTGCGCATCAGCGGCAATGCGGAATGGGCGGACGTGGAGCGGCGACTGCAGGAAGCCGTGTTCACCGGCGTGCTCGGTTACCTGCGCAAGTACCCGCAGGTGTTGATCTCGCCATTGATGCTGCAACGACCCGATCCCAGCGGCGGACTGCGACGACTGCAGGCCGAGGATTTCGCGACTATGGACGACCCCTCCCTGGCCGAACTCGCGCGCACCTGCCTGCGCCCCGGTGCGGTCAACCTGCAGTGGTATTCGACGGGCGAAGGCGGTTACCCCTACTGGCATTGCGAGTTGTATCCGCGCGATGCCGGCGCCGAGACCCTGCATCGCCACCTGCTGTGGACGCTGTACCTCAACGAGGAGTTCGACGAGGGCGAAACCGAATTCCTGTTCCAGCAAAGCAGGATCAAACCGCGCACCGGCAGCCTGTTGATCGCACCGACCGCCTTCACCCACACCCATCGCGGCAACCGGCCGCAAGGCGGCGACAAGTTCATCGCCACCAGCTGGATCCTGTTCCAGTCGGCGGACAAGCTCTACGGCTGAGGCCCGATAGAACGGGCAACAAGGATTTTTCGTCACCGCCTGTCCGCGCCCCCCGGCTGCACCTCCATGGCGCCGGACCGCACCCGATTGGTGCCGAAAAAATGGTATTTGGGGTTACTCCCCACGCCCGGATTTTTATGGTGAAATTTTTCGCGAGGACTGCACCGAATACTTGTAGTGTCGAGCTGCTGGATGAGTGGAAACGGGGACTTCATCGAAACCTACGATAGCGTGCTCGATGAGCAGGCCTGTCGTTCCCTGCTGCAGCGCTTTGAGGCCAGCGGCCATGACCGGCCCGGATTGGTCGGCGGAGGTTACTACCCGGAACTGAAGCACAGCCGCGACCTCTGCATCAACGGACGAGCGGAGTGGCGAGATGTGGAACAGGCCTTGAATCAAGCGGTGTTCCTGCGCCTGCTGGAGTACCTGCGCCGCTACAACCATGCGCTCCTCGCTCCGCTGATGGTGCAACGCAATGCCGGCAACGGCGCATTCGTGCGTCTGGATCAACAGCACATGGCCGGCATGGATGATGCCGAGCTGTCGCGCATCGCGTCCAGCGTGTTCAGGCCCGGCCGCATCAATCTGCAGCATTACCGCGCGGACCAGGGCGGCTATCCCTACTGGCATTGCGAACTCTATCCGCGCGAAGCCAATGCGGAGACCCTGCATCGCCACCTGTTGTGGACGCTGTATCTCAATGATGACTTTGCTGCGGGCGAAACCGAATTCCTCTACCAGGACCGGCGAATCAAGCCACGCACCGGCAGCCTGCTGATCGCACCGACCTCTTTCACCCACACCCATCGCGGCAACCGTCCGCAGAACGGCGACAAGTTCATCGCCACCAGCTGGATCCTGTTCCAGACGGCGGAGAAGCTGTACGGAACAGCAGGATAACGGCTGGCTTATTCCTGCGGCGGAACACCCAGGTAACTTCCCGCCGCCGCGATCGTCGACCACAGTTCTGCTTCGCGCTTGAACGAGCGGTCGAATAGTTCTTCCGCCGCAGCGCGATCGCCAGCCAACAGATAATAGGATCCCAGCTCCGCCATTCCCTGGCTGTCTTTCGGGTTCTCACGCAGTGCAAGTTCGAACAGGGCCTTGGCCCGCTCCCATTCGCCTGCCTGCCGGTAGATCCGCGCAATACGGAACAGATCGGTACCTTCCGGGTCGTCGGCGAGCACCTGGTCGAAGATCGCCTGGCCTTCCGGCTTGAAGCCACCCAGGTAATAGACGCGACCGACCGCAATCCGCTCCCAGCTTCCCTTTCCGGCCTGCACCTTCGCCACTTCGAGCAAGTCACGGGCAGCCGCCTGCTTGTCCTTGTCGTGGTACTGCGACGGAGCGACTTTCTGCGCGGCGAAGCCGGCC
Organism: Pseudoxanthomonas sp.; assembly: GCA_050737675.1. Classification (GTDB taxonomy): domain Bacteria; phylum Pseudomonadota; class Gammaproteobacteria; order Xanthomonadales; family Xanthomonadaceae; genus Pseudoxanthomonas_A. The sequence continues at coordinate 3,010 of JBOHXX010000250.1, read as the reverse complement.
GGAATGGCCAGGACGAACAATCCAGCTGCAACCACCATGTGGCGGAATTTCATTTACCTGTCCCCTTGATGAGGGGCCGGACAACGATGTGCCGACCCTGGTTGACCCGGTTGGATTCCTATTGCTTCCCCAAGCAATGTCCGGTCGTTGGGCAAGCTTAGCGCGTTTGGCTACCGCCGATTTCCCATGATGCGGTTTTCAGAACAGTTCGCCCTGCGGCGATGGCTTGCGCGGGGCGATGAAGCGGCTGCAATCCAGTCCGCGTGGATTCCTGGCCTTGAAGCCGATGCGTTTCATCGCCAGGGCGAAACGTCGTTCCAGCAGGTCGGCATACACGCCTTCACCGCGCATGCGCTTGCCGAAGGTCGAGTCGTAGTCCTTGCCTCCGCGCAACTGCTGGATGGTGCTCATCACGTGTGCGGCGCGATCGGGAACATGGGTCTGCAGCCAGTCGCGGAACAGCGGCGCGACTTCGTGCGGCAGACGCAGCAACACGTAGCCTGCGGAATCGGCGCCTGCTTCGTGCACCGCTTCCAGCACTGCTTCCAGCTCATGGTCGTTCACCCATGGAATCACCGGCGCGACCATAACTCCCACCGGCACACCCGCTTCGCGCATCGCGCGAATCGCACGCAGGCGGGAATGCGGTGCCGAGGCGCGTGGTTCCAGCACCGCGGACAGGCGGTTGTGCAGCGAGGTCACCGAAAAATGCACGCGCACCAGGTTCTCGCGCGCCAGCGGCGCCAGCAGGTCGAGGTCGCGGGTGATCAAGGCGTTCTTGGTGATCAGCGAGAACGGATGCCTGGTTTCCGCCAGCACTTCGATGAGGCGCCGGGTCAGCTGCAGCTTGCGTTCGATCGGCTGGTAGGCGTCGGTGTTGATGCCCAGCGCGATTGGACTGACCTGATAGCCCGGCCTGGCCAGTTCGCGACGCAGCAGTTCCGGCGCGTTGGTCTTGGCGAAGATCCTGGTCTCGAAATCCAGCCCCGGCGAGAGGCCGAGGTAGGCATGCGACGGACGCGCGAAGCAGTACGAGCAGCCATGCTCGCAACCGCGGTACGGATTGAGCGATTGCGAGAACGGGATATCCGGCGACTGGTTGCGGGTGATGATGCTGCGCGCGGTTTCCTCGCGGACCTGGGTCCGTGGCAGGACCGAGGCAAATTCAGCCTCTTCTTCGCCATGCCAGCCGTCGTCGACGGTTTCGTTGACCGTCACTTCGAAGCGGCCCGGCAGGTAGCCCGTGGAACCGCGGCCCTTGATCAACTCGCCCATGTGGAAAGCCTAGTCCTGCTTCGTCTCAAACCAGGCGACAGCGGCTAGTATCCGTGCATGCTCGAAACCCTCCATAACCTGTGGGCCGCCTTGTGGGCGATACCGCACCTGAAGCTCTATCTCACCCTGGCGTGGCTGTTGTACATCGTGCTGCTGTGCGGCTGGATCGTGTTGCAGAAGCGCGAGCCGGTGGCCACCCTGAGCTGGGTACTGTCGCTGGCCATGCTGCCGTACCTGGGCTACCTGGTCTATTTCCTGCTCGGTCCGCAGAAGATCACCCGCCAGCGCCTGCGCCGGCATCTCTCGCGCAAGGGGCTGGAATCGCATGATGCGATCTGTCCGGTCGATGACGGTTGCTCGGAGCTCGCGCTGCTGGGCCAGGCCACGACCGGGTTGCCGCCCTCTTCCGCTACTTCCGTGCGGATGCTGGTCGATGGCGCCACGACCTATGACGCCTTGATCGAGGCGATCGCGGCGGCGACCAACCATATCCACCTCGAGTACTACATCTACATGCCCGACCGCACTGGCACGCGCCTGCGCGATGCGTTGGTGGAACGCGCGCGGGCCGGGGTCAAGGTGCGGTTGCTGATGGATGCGGTGGGTTCGTCGAAGGTGAGCCGGCGTTTCCTGCAACCGCTGCTCGACGCGGGTGGCGAATTCGCCTGGTTCCACCCTACCCGCTTCCGTCCCTTCACCCGCACCTGGGTCAACCTGCGCACGCATCGCAAACTGGTGGTGGTGGATGGCCGGGTCGGGTTCACCGGTGGCATCAACATCACCGACGAAGAGAACGAACGCCTGCGCACCGATGCCTACCGCGACCTGCACCTGCGCCTGGAGGGCGACGTGGTGCGCAGCATGCAGGTGGTGTTCGTGGAGGACTGGGCCTACGCCACCGGGCAGGAACGCAAGGATTTCGAAGGCACCTTGCTGTGGAATGCGGGCGAGACCGGAATGGGCGGCGCGATCTCTTCCCAGGTACTGGTCTCCGGGCCGGATTCCTCGTGGGAGGCGATCCATCGCCTGCATGTCGCAGCGATCCACGAGGCCAGGTCGCGGGTCTGGCTGGTGACCCCTTATTTCGTTCCGGGCGAGGCCGCACGCATGGCCCTAACCTCGGCCGCCCTCGGCGGCCTGGACGTGCGCCTGATGGTGCCGAAACAGAGCGATTCGCGGCTGGTGACCTACGCCGCGCGTTCCTATTTCGACGAACTGCTGGCGGCCGGCATCAGGATCTATGAGTACGGTCCGCGCCTGCTGCATACCAAGGCCCTGCTCTGCGACGACGGCCTGGCGATCATCGGCAGCGCCAATTTCGACAACCGCAGTTTCCGCCTGAATTTCGAGATCTCCATGCTGTTCCGCGACCGAGCGATCGCCGCGGACCTGGCCCGGCTTTGCGAGGAGGAAATGACCGCGTCGGAACCGGTCCACGACCTGCGCAGCCGCTCGTTCTGGCGCAACCGGCTGCCCGAGGCGATGGCCCGCCTGATGTCGCCCGTGCTGTGAACCGGTAGGCGTTTCTGGCAGGCGGAAATAGTAAACTCCGGCCATTGTCGGGAGGGGATCGGAAAGATGCATTGGCTATTCCTGCTGTTGGCCCTGGGCGCCCTGGCGGTCGCGTTGAAGACCTCGTCGGTGGCACTGATGTTGGTCTGCCTGCTGGCTTCACTGGGTTTGTTCGTCGCCTGGATCATGGGCGTACTGCTGCTCCTCGAATATGGTCTTGCCG
>JBOHXX010000249.1:0-5073 GCA_050737675.1 Pseudoxanthomonas sp. | reverse complement strand
ATCCCGACGTGGCCGCGGCCATTCAATCGGGAATCTGTTCCTCCGCGCGCGCGCATTTCGACGCTTTCCATCCCGCCGAGCAACGTTGGCTGCGGCTGCCGATCCCCATTGCCTGGAAAGCTGAAAAGCTGGCGCGCCTGCTGCCATTGCTGGTCGAGGGAAGCGGATGCCACGCCCATCCGACCCATCTCGACTGCCTGACCGAGGAGCTGCGCGAGGAATTCCGCATCATCGCGACCGACAACGTCAGCGCCCACGAATACGACCAGCAGGCCATGGCCGTGATCCGGCGCCACAGTGATGGCCTGGTGCTGGACTGTGGGGCGGGCCTGCGCAACACCTATTACGGGAATGTGGTCAATTACGAGATCGTGGCTTACGACACCACCGACGTGCTCGGCGTGGCCGAGCGCCTGCCGTTCAAGGACGACAGTTTCGATGCGGTGCTGTCGCTCAACGTGCTGGAGCACGTGAAGGATCCGTTCCAGTCCGCGCGCGAGCTGATGCGCGTGCTCAAGCCCGGCGGCGAGTTGATGTGCGTTGCGCCGTTCCTGCAGCCATTGCATGGCTATCCGCACCACTACTACAACATGACCGGGCCGGGCCTGTTGAATCTGTTCGAGTCGCTGGTCGAGAAGCGCACGGAGATCTATGGCGCGTTGCGGCCGGTGTGGGCGCTGAACTGGTTCCTCAACAGCTACAGCGCGGGACTACCGCCGGAGCAACGCGAGCAGTTCCAGGCGATGACCGTGGCCCAGCTGATGGCCGCGCCGGCGACCCTGGAGCCGGAGGCGTTTGTTACTGCCCTCAGCGCGGAAGCCAGCACGGAACTGGCTTCGGCGCACGCGTTGTACGCGCGCAAGGCCGCAGCAGTGCACGAATCCTGAAACCCCGATAGGCGTGGTTGCCATGCAAGCGGATAATCGGCGCTTGACACGCCCGCGCCAAACCACGCCGGCCCCGTAAAGACCAACACTGGAAATCGATACACTCATGAAAATCCCCCACTTCCTAAGTAGCTACCTGAAGCAAAGCAAGGAATTGCTGGATACGCACGATGAGGCGCGTGCGATGTCGCTGGCGGTGGGTGGGGATTACGAAGCCGTAGGCGCGCTGGAATTCTGTGCGCTGCTGCAGGAGGGGTTGCAACCGGATCACACAGTGATTGACGTGGGCTGCGGTAGTGGTCGCCTGGCCAACCAGTTGAAGGATTATCTGACTGGCACTTACGTGGGCATCGATGTGGTGCCGGAACTTTTCCAGTATGCGCAGCGCCTGTGTGGCCGGGACGATTGGCGCTTTTATGCGGCGCCGGGCACCACGATTCCGGAGCCCGATGGTTCGGCGGATTTCATTACGTACTTTTCCGTGTTCACGCATCTGCTGTTCGAGGAGACTTATCGCTACCTGGAAGAGTCCGCGCGCGTGCTCAAGCCGGGGGGAAAGATCGTGCTCTCATTCCTTGAGTTCCGCATTCCCTCGCACTGGTTCATCTTCGAGAATTCACTGAAGGACACCAGCCCGGAGAAGGTGCTTAACCAGTTCATGGACCGCGACGGCATCCATGCGTGGGCCGATCACCTCGGACTGGAAGTGATCAAAATTTACGATGGCCACTTGCCGCACATCGAGCTGGACCGGGTGATCCGCTGGGATGACGGACGGGAGATGACCGCCTTGGGCAATCTGGGGCAATCCGTTTGCGTGCTTGGGAAAGAATGATTGCATGGCCGCTCCCGAAGCTTTCTGGAAATGCAGCACTATCCGACGCCTTGCTTATTTCGCCTGGGCATATAACCCTGCCGCCCAGGGTACTTGCGTCTGCCATCACTCTGCCTTGATCGCATCGACCAGGGAGGACCTGACTTGAAGTACGGAAAATTAAAGCCGGGCAGTGTCGCGGATGCATGGAATGTGTCATGCGACGACACCCTCGATCACCTTTGCGCCGCGAGCAACGCCTTCGCAAGAGCGGCCTATCAAAGAGCCTTCGACGATATCTGCGCGGAGCAATTCCTGCTGTCGCAGCTTGATCTGTGCAGCGTTCTCGTCGAAGGGAATAATTGTCCGATACTAAAAAGTGGCTCGAACAAGTACTACGAGATTTCATCGAATCCCGTGGTATTCGATGATGCGCGGTTTGTTGCAACAGGCCTGATTCCCGATTGTTACATCGTGATACCAGAAGCCGCTCGACTGGCATCGCCACTGCTGGAGCGAGAGTGGAATGCATCCTGTGCAATCGACTCCATTCGCCCCGCACTGGCAAGGCAACAACTCGACTGGGTTCACATCGAGGATGTCCACGGCATAGCAGTGGCGAGCGCGCTACGCGCTTTTGATAGCCACCCCAGCATTTCTTTCTATTGGCGATTGTGCAAGTCGTTACTCATCGCTCATGGCTGGTCCGTTGGGATTGATGGCTTGGACGTCGCGTTCCGAAGGTACAAATGCGACCTCGCTGCTCGATTCAGCGAGGTAGAAACCTCATCGCTGTTTGTTTCGAGCAAGTATTTCCGGTCAGAATCGCCTGGCGATACGCAACGGGGCAAATTCCGGATATTCGAGAATGAAGGCGCACCGAACCAGGCCACGTTGCTGCTCGTGGGAGACTCCCATTCGTATTCCGCCATATCACAAATACTCTCGCATTACTTCAAACGCGTGCTGTTCTACTGGGCCGATCGAGCCAGCAACTACGGAGCCCGTCATGATGAAATCGCGCAGCACGCGCAAGAAGCCGATTTCTTTATTGAGGAGTGTTCCGAGCGGTTCTTTCTGCGGAACTTTTCTGCACTGGCCGGCGCATAAGACATCCTGGGCACCATTGGTCCAGCCACCATTGCGCTGCACGATACCGATACGTATCGACGACCGACGCGCCCGCTACCGCTTGTAACGGCGCCCTTCCTTTGCTCCGTACTTCGTCCAGTGCGCCTTGGCTGTGTCCGTGCCACTAATGCCTCCTTTGCGCAATTCAGGATTGACGTCCACATACAACGGATGAGAGAAATCCGATGGAACCTCATAGTTAGTAACCCTGCCTTCAACTGCGCCATACCGGAGGTAATGCACGGTAGCGCCTATTTGATTGGCGTGACCAGCTTCGACAACGTCCGGATACATGAAGAGATACGGCCGCCAAGCGAAATTGGCAGGAGAATCCCGGAACTGGAACTCGGCAGAAAGGCCGTCTGCGAACAGGCCGAAATTGGCGTTGAGTACCCGGCCGTATTCGCCCATCGGGGCGCCATGGATATAAACCCGCTTCCAGAATCCAAGTAACTCCATGGCTCGCGGATCATCCACGGCAGGAGACGGCATGTGCTTGTTGATATACGGCATGGTGATGCCGACTACCGCATGATGGTCAATGGCAATACAGTCTTCGATGAATTTGAAGGTGTTCGGACCCAAGGGATCCTTATAAAACTTCTTCCAGACGGCAAGGAAAACCCGCGTGAAGCCGATTCGCAGTGCGGCGTTGAAATCCTTGGTCTCGTAGCACTGCAGGACAAGCCTTGATGTTACACCTAGGGTCGTTGCCAACTGGAAGATCTGCTCTGCAACATACTCATAATCTGGTCCGTTGGACTTGATATCGCATACGAGCACCTTTCCTGGCACAGCACACGTTCGGATCACCTTTTCCAGGCTCAACGGAGTGAGCCCTCCTTCGAACCGACTACCTAGAAATTCCTCGCAGGATATTTCCGAAAATGGCCGATCAAAACCATACTTCGACTCATATCCGTCGTGCGCGACAACCACGCCATCGGCGCATCTTACGAAGTCGAGCTCGACGAAATCGACGGCTTGCAGCGCCGCTGTGACGGCCTCAGCCGAATTGCTGGCATGCCCACTGCCGAAATTGCCTCCTCCATGCGCGATCAACCGGTTGCGCGCGAAAAACAAATTGTCATGCGCCACCACATGCGACTGACTGGAGGTGGCTCCGGCCCGAAGCTCTTCCAGGGCTCCGGATTCCACGAGTTCGCATGCCCGATAGATCTCCGCCACGATGGAGTTGGAGCTATCCACAGAAATTTCCGTCCCGGCGAGGATCCTCTGCCGCATGCGCTCCGATGCCCTTCGCGAGTCCGGATCATCAGCCAAAGCCATCTCGACCGCGGCCTTAATTCGTCCAGGTCGTGCCGGAATTCCGCCGCAGAACAGCTCCGCGGTTCCGGCAGCGTAAGGAAAATCATAGATCGTGGAATTATTGTCGGAGTATTCGCGCAACAATATCTGCACGATTGGCTTCCCCAAAGCAGCTGCCTCAAATATGGTCGATGACAGATCTGAAATCACGCAGTCGGCGTGCTTCAGCAATTCGCTGATTATTCCATTCTCGTTGAGAACGACATTCAATCTGGACACGTCCAGATGCATCGTTTCTGGATGCAGAAGAGTGACGTGATTGTCGATCTCTGCTATTTCAGCTATCGCCGCAGCCATATCGCGATTATTGGAGATATACCACGTCGGTGCGAACAAGATGATCGGCTTGTCGGGATCTATGCCACAGACTTTGGCCAACTCCTCACGAGATGTATGAGGAGCCGACAGTAACAGCTTGGATTTGATAAACCCGGCGGAGCGAACCTTCCCGTTGCGATCCGAGTCACCGGGAAAAAATGTGAGCAATGACCGAACGTGGTCCGGGCCAGCAGTCACGATCACGTCGAAGAAGTCAAAACGCTTCTGGTTGGCTAGGAACCACTTCAGATTACTGGCGCCGTGATCGATCAGGATCCTGGGTTTGTCCGCATACTCGAGGGGAGGCGGGTTCGCGGGCAGGTTGAAATACACGAGGCAATCGCAGTCCACCCCCTCCGGCAGTTTGTTGCCTACAGTGAAGATGGGCGCAATGTTGTTGCTGGTCAATTCGTTGACCAAGCTCAATGCGCAATCGTAATGCTTCTTGACGTAGGTGTCGCCGAACAACGCCTTCTTGATCTTGAATCGCTCGCTCAGGTTCACCTTCACTTCCGACGATGAAACACCCGGGGTGCGCGGCAGGTAGATAACCTCACAACTCACCCAGTCGAACTTGCCCTGCCAGTCATCACC
>JBOHXX010000248.1:0-5084 GCA_050737675.1 Pseudoxanthomonas sp. | reverse complement strand
TATCGCCGCCAACTGCCGCATGTTCCTGGTCGAAGTGGAGAAGATGCCCAAGCCCGCGCCGGCATGCGCCACGCCGGTGATGGACGGAATGAAGATCGCCACGCGCAGCGAGAAGGCCTTGAAGTCGCAGCGCAACGTGATGGAATTCCTGCTGATCAACCATCCGCTGGATTGCCCGATCTGCGACCAGGGCGGCGAATGCGAACTGCAGGATCTGTCGCTGGGTTACGGCCGATCGGTCAGCCGCTTCCAGGAACGCAAGCGCGTGGTCCCGGACGAGGACATCGGTCCGCTGGTGGCGACCGAGATGACCCGCTGCATCCAGTGCACGCGCTGCGTGCGCTTCACCGCGGATGTCGCCGGCACCTATGAACTGGGCGGCATGTACCGTGGCGAGAACCTGCAGATCGGCACCTACGACGGCAAGCCGCTGACCACAGAACTGTCCGGCAATGTCGTCGACGTGTGCCCGGTCGGCGCGCTGACCAACAAGGTGTTCCAGTTCCGCGCGCGTCCGTGGGAACTGATCGCACGCGAATCGATCGGCTATCACGACGCGATGGGTTCCAACCTGTTCCTGCACGTGCGCCGTGGCGAAGTGCTGCGCACCGTGCCGCGCGATAACGAGGCCGTGAACGAGTGCTGGCTGTCGGATCGCGATCGCTATTCTCACCAGGGCCTGTACGCCGAAGACCGCGCGGTCAAGCCGCTGCTGAAAGTAGGCGATAGCGGTACCGATAACGACTGGAAGGAAGTGCCCTGGGCCGAAGGCCTCGCCGCCGCCGCCGAAATCCTGCGCGCCAACAAGGGCGACGATCTCGGTGTGCTCGCGCATCCAGCCACACCCAACGACGAAGGCAGTTTGCTTGCGCGCCTGGCAGACAACCTCGGCAGCGGCAATCTGGACCACCGTATCTTCAATCGTGACTTCTCCGATGGTGCCGTGGCCGAGCCGTTTGCGACGCCGCTGGCCGAGATCGAACAGGCCGATGCGATCGTGCTGTTCGGCACCAATATCCGCCACGAATTGCCGTTGCTGCACCAGCGCATCCGCAAGGCCAATACGCAGCGCAATGCCAAGGTCTATGCAGTCAACCCCGTCGACTTCGATTTTGCGTTCTCGCTAGCCGGCAAGCAGATCGTCGCGCCGTCGCAACTGGCCAAGGCCTTGAACGATGCAGCACTGATCGAAGCAGTGAAGGGCGCCAGCCGTCCGGTACTGATCGTCGGCGCGCTCGCCGAGAACCACCCGCAGGCCGCTTCCCTCCGCGCAGCCGCGAAAACCTTCGCGGCTGCTACGGGTGCGGCGCTGTGCCGCATCCCACAGGGCGCCAATGCGATCGGTCTCGCGCGTAATGGCGTGCTGCCGACCAAGCGTGATGTTGCCGGCATGTTCGCCGAGCCGCGTGCTGCCTATGTGATCTACGGGATCGAGCCGGGCCTCGACTTTGCCGACGGTGCCGCTGCGCAGAAGGCATTGAAGGCAGCCAAGGTCGTGGCTTTCAGTCACTTCGCCTGCAAGTCCACGCGCAACGTGGCCGACGTGATCCTGCCGATCGGTGCATTGCCGGAAATCGAGGCGACGCTGACCAACCTGGACGGCATCGACCAGCGCACCCAGGCCGGCGGTAAATTGCCTGGCGAGGCGCGCGAGGGTTGGAAAGTGCTGCGTGCGCTCGGTGGCGAACTGCAGTTGCCTGCCTTCGAATTCACCGATCTTGCAGGTGTCCGTGCAGCGGGCAAGGTCGCTGTTCCGTCCAGCATCGCCGCGTCGGCGGCGCCCGGGATGGCGTCCAACGGTTTGGAAATCGCTGCCTCCGCGGCGATCTACCGTACCGACGGCGTGGTCCGCCGTGCCCAGGCGTTGCAGGAACATCCGCTCAGTACTTCTCCGCGCATAACCCTCAATCCGGTCGATGCCGAAGCTGCAGGGCTGAGCCAGGGCCAGGTCGCCAAGGTCGGCGCGCCTGACGGGACCGCGACGCTGCCAGTGTTCGTGGACAAGCGCGTGGCCAAGGGCGCGGCCTGGATCGAAAGCGGCCATGGCGCGACCGCGCCGCTGGGCGCCGGACGCGTGACGGTGGTGGGCGCATGAACGAATTGCTCTTGAATGCCATCGACCCGCTGCGCGAATGGTTCTTCGCGTTGGGCAACATCGGCGTGGTGCTGTGGATCGTGCTGAAGATCCTGCTGATCGCAGTGCCGGTGATCGTAGCCGTCGCGTTCTACGTGGTCTGGGAACGCAAACTGATCGGCTGGATGCACGTCCGCCATGGACCGATGTACGTGGGCATGGGCATCTTCCAGGCCTTCGCCGACGTGTTCAAGCTGCTGTTCAAGGAAGTCCTGATGCCTGCCAAGGCACAGAAGACCATGTTCATCCTTGGGCCTCTGATTGCGCTTGCGCCCGCATTCGCGGCGTGGGCAGTAGTGCCGTTCGATGCGAAGCTGGTGTTGTCCAATGCCAATGCCGGCCTGCTGTATCTGCTGGCGATGACCTCGCTGGGCGTGTACGGCATCATCATCGCCGGCTGGGCCTCGAACTCGAAATACGCCTTCCTGGGCGCGATGCGCTCGGCTGCACAGGTGGTCAGCTATGAGATCGCGATGGGTTTTGCCCTGGTCGGCGTGCTGATCGCGTCGGGCAGCATGAACCTCAGCGACATCGTCATGGCACAGGCGGGCAATGACGGTCCGTTCGAGTGGTTCTGGCTGCCGCTGTTCCCGCTGTTCATCGTGTACTGGGTGTCGGGGGTGGCCGAGACCAACCGCGCGCCATTCGACGTGACCGAGGGCGAATCGGAAATCGTCGCCGGGCACATGGTGGAATATTCGGGCGCGGCATTCTCGCTGTTCTTCCTGGCCGAATACGCCAACATGATCCTGGTCAGCTTCCTGGTGTCGCTGTTCTTCATGGGCGGCTGGCTCAGCCCGCTGCAGGGCTGGATCGTCGCCGACGTGTCTCCGTGGCTGAACTGGATCTGGCAGGGCGGCTGGCCGTGGCTGCTGTTGAAGGTGGCTTTCTTCGCCAGTGCATTCATCTGGTTCCGCGCCACCTTCCCGCGTTACCGCTACGACCAGATCATGCGCCTGGGCTGGAAGGTATTCATCCCGCTGACCATCGCCTGGATCGCGGTCACTGCGTTGATGGTGTTCTTTGGTGTGTTCGAGAAGGGCGTCTGAGTGATGAACAAGGTTTTCCATTACTTCAAGAGCCTGATGCTGGTCGAACTGGTCCAGGGCATGTGGCTGACGCTCAAGTACGCGTTCAAGCCGAAGTACACGGTGATGTACCCGATGGAGAAGTTCCCGCAGTCGCCGCGGTTCCGCGGCCTGCACGCGCTGCGTCGCTATCCCAACGGCGAGGAACGCTGCATCGCCTGCAAGTTGTGCGAGGCGGTGTGCCCGGCGCTGGCCATCACCATCGATTCGGAAAAACGCGAGGACGGCAGCCGCCGCACCACGCGTTACGACATCGACCTGTTCAAGTGCATCTATTGCGGTTTCTGTGAAGAAAGTTGCCCGGTGGATTCCATCGTCGAGACCCACATCCTGGAATACCACTTCGAGAACCGTGGCGAGAACATCGTCACCAAGCCGCAGCTGCTGGCGATCGGGGACCGGCTGGAAGCCGAGATCGCCGAGCGCCGCGCTGCCGACGCCGCCTTCCGCTGAGGTCATGATGGATCTGCTGCTCCTCTCCTTCTACGCATTCGCCACCATCGCGGTCGTCGCCGCTGGCGGGGTGATCAGCGTGCGCAACCCGGTGCATGCGGTGCTGTGCCTGATCCTGACGTTCTTCTCCATTGCCTGCGTCTGGCTGCTGGTCGGCGCCGAGTTCCTCGGCGTGGCCCTGATCCTGGTGTACGTGGGCGCGGTGATGGTGCTGTTCCTGTTCGTGGTGATGATGCTGGACATCGACATCGTCAAGATCCGCGAAGGCTGGGTGCGCTACCTGCCGGTCGGCTTGCTGGTGGCGGTGGTGATGCTGGTCGAAATCCTCGCCTTGATCGGCTTCAAGGCCAAGCTGGCCACGCCGTATGCGGCCAATGCCGCGTCGGCGGCGGCCGATGTCTCCAACACCAAATGGTTGGCGCACACGCTGTTCACCAAATTCCTGCTGCCGTTCGAGTTCGCCGCGGTGATCCTGACAGTGGCGGTGATCGCCGCGGTCATGCTGACCCTGCGCAAGCGCACTGGCACCAAGACCCAGGACCCGGCCGAGCAGTCGCGGACCAAGGCATCGGATCGCCTGCGCATGGTCGATGTGGCGGTAGAGAATCCGGTTCGCGAGACCCTGGTCGTGCCGGCACTGGTCGAACCGGAGGCCAAGCCATGATCGCCCTTGGCCACTTGCTCGCGCTGGGCGCGGTGCTGTTCTGCATCAGCGTCGCCGGCATCTTCCTCAACCGCAAGAACGTCATCGTGCTGCTGATGTCGATCGAACTGATGCTGCTGGCGGTGAACGTCAACTTCGTCGCGTTCTCGCGCCAGTTCGGCGACCCAGACGGGCAGATCTTCGTGTTTTTCATCCTGACCGTGGCCGCCGCGGAGGCCGCCATCGGCCTGGCCATCCTGGTCGCCCTGTTCCGCGCCCGGCACACGATCAACGTGGCCGAAGTCGATAGTTTGAAAGGCTGATGCACCGATGACAGGTCTGGAAATTTCCAAGAATCTACTTCTGGCCGTGGTCCTGGCGCCGTTGCTGGGCAGCATCGTGGCCGGGTTGTTCGGGCGCCAGGTCGGCAGGGCTGGCGCGCATTGGGTCACCATCATCGGCGTGGCGATCAGCTGCGCGTTGTCGTGCTGGGTGCTGTACCAGCTGGCCGGGCAGGGCGCTTCGCCGTTCAACCAGAACCTGTATACCTTCTTCCAGGTTGGCGCCTTCGACGCGCATGTCGGCTTCATGATCGACAAGCTGACCGCGATGATGATGGTGGTGGTGACTTTCGTGTCGCTGCTGGTGCATATCTACACCATCGGCTACATGGCCGACGATCCCGGCTACCAGCGCTTCTTCAGCTATATCTCGTTGTTCACCTTCTCCATGCTGATGCTGGTGATGAGCAACAACTTCCTGCAGC
>JBOHXX010000247.1:0-5100 GCA_050737675.1 Pseudoxanthomonas sp. | reverse complement strand
CGAATGGGCCGATGATGCAATAACAAAGGGCGAGGAGCTGATCAAGCACTCGGCTTCCTGGCCCGTGGCGCTGCGTGCAGAACTGCTGGCGAAACAGGCGGGCAACTACAGCCAGGCCAAGGACCAGGCCCAGGCCAAAAAACTGTCGTTGCAGGCGGCGCGGCTGGGCGACAGCGGCAGCGTGCCGAAAGCCGTCGAGGAACTGCTGCGACAGCGCGACCAGGCGGGTGCCGCCCGCCTGCTGCGTGATACGGCCGCGGCGAAAACCAGTTGGGCTGCCAACAGCCGCCTGGAAGCGGCGCTGAAGATCGAGGACCCGGCGGTCGCACTGGCGGAACTGCATCGCTACGATGGCAAGGAATTTGGTCTGGATGGTGCGACCGTCGCCCGCGTGCACCTCAAGTCGAAGGACGCGGCCAGCGCCAGGAAGGCGTTGGCAGAATCCGGCCATGGCGAAGACGATACACAGGTGCGTTTCGACACGGCGGTGCTGGGCGGAGACGTGAAAGCCGCGTCGGCGCAGGTGCATGCGACCGATGTGGAAAACCTAGGCAACAACATCCAGCGCTTCGCGGTGTTGTTGACGGATTCGCCCAGCGCCATCTTCCAGTGGTCGATGATGGGAATGGCGATGCTCGCCGCTGTGATCCTGTTGACGCTGGCCCTGATGCCGGGTGCGTTGCTGGTGCCGGTGCACTATCGCGGACTCATGCGCCGGGTCAGGGGCAGGACGCCGTTGCCGCTGTTTCCCAGCGTCGGCCTGCGTCACGCCTGGTGGGGGCTGGCCCTGTTGCTGGCGCTGCCTTTTCTGGTCGCAGGAGTGATCGCGCCACGCTCGCTGGCGGTCCTGTTCGCGGGCGAAACGCTGCCGGCGGCAGATGCCTTGTTCCGGCTTACCTTGTGGAGCACGGTGATTTCCCTGCTGCTGCTCTCGCCCATCGTGTGGAGCCTGGGCCGCACGAGCTTCCGTGGCGATGGCGCGCTGCTTCGCCAGGCGGGCTGGGTGCTGGCCGCACTGCTGGTGCTGTATGCGGTGGCCTTCCTGCAGGGCATGGTGCTGCGCTGGACCATGAAGGACACCGCCACGATACAGACCGAGATGATCGGCCAATTGCTGGACGGTGGGAAACTGTTCTTCGGTGCCGTAGCGACCTTCACCTTGATGGCGGTGCTGGTGCCCATCTTCGAAGAGCTGGTATTTCGCTGCCTGCTGCTGGGCGGCATGGCGCGCCATATCAGTTTTGGCTGGGCGAACCTGATCCAGGCTTTGCTGTTCGCAACCGCCCATGGCGACCCGCCGCGGTTTTTCTTCTACTTCACCATGGGCCTGCTGGCGGGCGGGCTGGTGCGCAAGACGCGTTCACTTACGCCAGCCATCGCACTGCATGCCATCAACAATGGGGTCGCGTTCCTGCTGACGGGCTGAGTCGGCAGCGCATAGGGCGCAATCCCCCAAGGGGACTTCCGTCGGTTATTGCGCCCTACGGTCTCTGATCCAGCTCGTTGTGGATCAGGACCACGCACTGCGAGGCGAAAAGCATGGTCGATCCCAGGGTGATCTTCTTCGCGCCGAGGCGTTCGAGGCTGGGAATGACTTTTTTCGGCATCGGGATATGGTCGGTGAGCAGGAAGCAGGGATTGCCCGCGAATGCCTGCTCACGCATGGGAGTGCCCTTCGGGTCCATCAGGAACAGCTGGTGGTCTTCGGCAAGTGCCTGCACGAGTCGTTCGAACGCCAGCGTCTGCACGGTCACGCCCGATTCCACCGGCCGCGTTTCCTCCTTGCCCATGCCGCGCGACGCCTCCAGCGCCTTGGCGACCTTGCCCAGCAGCGCGCGCTCGTCGAAGCCGCCAATCTCATGCATGTCGTTGACGTCGAAGCGGATCGTGCGCGAGAAGTCGTTGGTGCTTTCCAGCACCAGGTAGATCGTCACGTCGGGGCGATGCGACTGGGCCACGAAGATCGCGTTCATCAGCGTATGCGCCAGGATTTCGGTGTGCGCTTCCTTGCCGACGGATGCCAACAGTTGCTGGCTGTCCGTGGGCGCCGCCCGTGCTCTGAGTACAAAGGTTCGCATGTGTGTCGTGGCCGATGGGTTGTCCGTGCGGTACGGGGCGTGCCGCCCGTACATTGTCACGTGAAACGAGGGCTGGAACCACGAAGCGTAGGGTGGGCCTTGGCCCACCGGAAGATCGCGATGTCCTCGCTGGTGGACCAAGGCCCACCCTACATTGGTTCAACCGCGGCGCGCAGCCTCGATTTTGGCGATGTCGATCTTGTGCATCGCCATCAGCGCTTGGCTGATCAGCCCCGGATGCTACGATCGCGCGCCCACCGCGATCGACGAATGGCAGGCACGTGATCATGGAACTGATGCTGCAGATGCTGGTGGGATTCTCGGTCGGCATGGCGCTGCTGCTCGCGCTGGCGCTCGCCACCGGATACCGGAACGTGGCCTTGCCCTGGCCATCGCGCGTGGCGGGCTTCGTCATGCTCGCCGGGCTTGCGCTGACCCAGGTCGCACACCTGGGCTTCGCCGCCGGCGTCGAAGGGGAGCTGCCGTCGCGCCGCTACGTGGTGGTCGTGTTCCTGCAGTCGCTGGGCTTCTACTGGTTGCTGCTCGGCGCGCTGCGGCCCGAAGGCGAATGGCGCCGGGTCGAATGGGCGTTGCCGTTCGCGGTGCTGGCTTTGGCGCTGGTCATCCCGCTGCCCTGGGCGATTCCCGTGGCGTTGGCGTTCGGCACGGTCGGTGCGCTGCATCTCGGGCTGCTGGTGTATCGCCTGCGCGGGCTGCGGCGCTGGTTCGGCCTGGAGCTGAAAGTGCTGGGCCTGTTCGCGGTGATGGCTTTGGCGGTGGCGGTGAGCGGCCTGCTGGCGCCGTACGGGCTGGGCTGGGATGGCTACGCGCGGACGTATTCGGCGTTGATCGCGCTGGGCTTCGGCGTGGTCGGCTGGTTGCTGCTGGCGGTGCCCGACCTGGTGCCGAAGACGCGCGAGGCCGTCGCGGTGGCCTATGCACAGTCGACGCTGGCGCGGGTCGACCGCGACGCGATGGCCGCGCGGCTGCGACAGCTGTTCGAAACCGGGCGGGTGCATCGCGAGGAGTCGCTGAGCCTGGCGACCACGGGCGAGATGCTGGGCCTGAGCGCGCACCAGCTGTCGGAACTGGTGAATACCGAGTTCGGCATGGGCTTCCCGCGGCTGGTGCGCCAGTACCGCGTGGACGACGCCAGGCGGATGCTGGTCGAGGAACCGCGTGCCTCGGTGCTGTCGGTCGGGCTGGCGGTCGGATTCTCGTCCCAGTCCACCTTCTACGTGGCCTTCAAGGAACTGGTCGGCGAGGTGCCGGGCGCCTACCGGCAGCGATTGCTGGCGGGCGGCGGCCCCGACGCTTCCGGATGATCAATCCGGACACCGGCAAGTCATTGATGTTGCGTGCGTCCGACGCGTATTCCGGGCCATCTGCTCCGGAATGATCTTTCCGGAAGCCCGACCCGCCCGGCGCGATGCACCTTGGCGTCCTCCAATCCGGAGTGACACCAATGCTAGAGCTGGGAGATTTCGCCATGACGCACTTTGCCTACGGCCTGTACCTCGCCATTTCCATCGGCATGACCATCTGGGTGGCGCGCGCGCTGTCCAGCAACGGGGAGGTTTTCCTGGTCCGTTGTTTCGGCCAGGACACCGAACTGGCCGCCTCCACCAACCGCCTGCTGGTGATCGGTTTCTACCTGGTCAACCTGGGCTTCATCAGCTATCGCCTCAATGACTGGCAGGTCGATACCGTCAGCCTGGTGCCGCAGCTGGGTGCGCGCATCGGGATCAGCCTGCTGATGCTCGGCCTGATGCACTTCTTCAACATGGTGCTGATCGCACGCTTCGGCCGGGCAGTGAAATCCTGGGCGCGCGAACAGGCGGATGGCGGGGAAGAGGGCCCGATGGTGGACCTGATGCGCAGGCAGCGCTGAGCGGCAACCGACCGGTGTCGCGCCTCCTTGCCGGCGCTGGTCGGGCGATCGCCCCGGAAGCGGCGTCAGGTTTTTGCGCCATTGCTGGCGGTCAGCCGCGGCGCGCCGCTTCGATTTTGGCGATGTCGATCTTGTGCATGGTCATCATCGCCTCGAACGCGCGCTTGGCCGCGGCGCGGTCCGGGTCGGTGACGGCGTCGGTCAGGGCACGCGGCGTGATCTGCCAGTTCAGTCCCCACTTGTCCTTGCACCAGCCGCAGGCGCTTTCCTGGCCACCATTGCCGACGATGGCGTCCCAGAGGCGATCGGTTTCGGCCTGGTCGTCAGTGGCTACCTGGAACGAGAATGCCTCGCTGTGCTTGAAGGCTGGTCCGCCGTTCAAGCCCAGGCAGGGGATGCCCAGCACGGTGAATTCGACCGTCAGCTCATCGCCTTCCTTGCCGGAGGGAAAGTCGCCGGGCGCGTAATGCACGGCCTTGACCTCGCTGTCCGGGAAAGTGGCGGCATAGAACTTCGCCGCTTCCAGCGCGCTGCGGTCGTACCACAGGCAGATCGTGTTCTTGGGGGCCATTTCGTTTCTCCAGGAAGTTGAAAGCAGAAGTGAGGGGTAGGTTCGGGTAGGGGTTGTTTGCCGGATGTGGAGATAGGGTGAATGCGGAGGGTGAAGTTGATGTCCGCTTGTCTTCCACGACGAACGGCGGGCCGGAGAATCGACACTCGTCGCAAAAAAATCCGGAAAGTCGGTGCTGGCTACACCTTCAGTCGTGCCGCCTCGATGGCGGCGATATCGCCGGCCAAAGGGCCGTGGCCCGGACCAGCGAGCCTGGCCCGGGTAAGCGGAGCCGCTCCCGGGGTGATTCCAGTCGGGCGACTCTTGTGGGAGCGACGCCCCCGAAGGAGACCTCCCTAGGGTGTCAGTCGTGAAGTCGACAGCGACGAGGCTTCATCGCGAACCGTCGGCGCGCTTCAGCGTCCGCAGCACCGACTTGTCCAGCTTGGCCGCGATGCCGACGCTCCGTCCGGCCAGGTTGGCGACCACGTAATGGACCGAACTGCCCATCAGTTGCGCGCATTCGGACAGGGTCAGCCCATAGTCCTGCTGCAGCCACTGGATCATCCCCGACGTCGCGC
>JBOHXX010000246.1:0-5109 GCA_050737675.1 Pseudoxanthomonas sp. | reverse complement strand
TTCTTGATGAAGTACTTGAGCATCGCCTCGGTATAGGTGAAGTCGGCGATGACGCCGTCCTTCATCGGGCGGATGGTGGTGATGTTGCCCGGGGTGCGGCCGAGCATCTGCTTGGCCTCGGCGCCGACCGCGGCCACGGTGCGGTTGCCGCCGAAGGCGCGGTCCTGGCGCACGGCGACCACCGATGGTTCGTTCAGGACGATGCCCTGCCCGCGCACGTAGATGAGGGTGTTGGCCGTGCCCAGGTCAATGGACAGGTCGTTGGAGAACATGCCGCGGAGTTTCTTGAAGAACATCGGGGAAAGAGTCCTGCTGTGCCGAAGCGGCGGAGTGTCCGCGCGGAGGGGGATTCGGGGGTTCGCTAGACTAACAACCGACCCGGGGTGCGGCAAGCTGGAATCCGCGTAAAACCGCATCTTTCCAGCGTTTCGCGACCGCCGACGCATTCGTCCGCACGCTTCGCCCGATCCGCCGAGCTGGCCTGCACCCGACCTAACCGTTACCCTTTGCGCCGCCGGGGCGTCGCCATCCTGGTCCTCCCGGCCCGCCGGCCGCGGCTTTCCCCATCCGAAAGAGACTCCCGATGTCCGCACTGATCTGTGGTTCCCTCGCCTACGACACCATCATGGTGTTCCCGGACCAGTTCAAGAACCACATCCTGCCGGACAAGGTGCACATCCTTAACGTTTCGTTCCTGGTGCCGCGCATGCGCCGCGAGTTCGGCGGCTGCGCCGGCAACATCGCCTACAACCTCAAGCTGCTGGGCGGCGAACCGATCCCGATGGCCACCGTGGGCCAGGATTTCGGCCCCTACCGTGAATGGTTCACCGAACAGGACATCGACATGAGCCAGGTCAAGGTCATCGACGAGCTGTTCACCCCGCAGGCCTTCATCACCACCGACCTGGACAACAACCAGATCACCGCCTTCCATCCGGGCGCGATGATGCGTTCGTACGAAAACCACGTGAAGAACGTGGCCGGCGTGACCTTCGGCATCGTCAGTCCCGACGGCCGCGAGGGCATGCTGCAGAACGCGACCGAATTCGCCGAGGCCGGCATCCCCTTCATCTTCGATCCCGGCCAGGCCATGCCGCTGTTCAACGGCGCCGAGCTGCGCCATTTCATCGAGCAGGCCGACTACGTCACCGTCAACGACTACGAATCCAACCTGCTGCAGGAACGCACCGGCTGGAGCGAGAACGAGATCATGCAGCGGGTCAAGGCCTACATCACCACCCGCGGCCCGCACGGTTCGCAGATCCACACCGCGGAGAAGACCTACGACATCCCGCCCGCGCACGAGCGCCGGGTCACCGATCCGACCGGTTGCGGCGACGCCTTCCGCGCCGGCCTGATCTTCGGCATCGAGAAGGGCCACGACTGGCTGACCATCGGCCGCATGGGCAACCTGATGGGCGCGCTGAAGGTCGAGCACCCCGGCACCCAGAACCAGCGCTTCGACTACGACGAGTTCAACGAACAGTTCAAGCAGCAGTTCGGCTACTCGCTCTGAAACAGGAGTAAGTGTGGAGGAGTGAGTGGAGAGGAGTGAGAAGTGAGTAAAGGCGGCCGGCTGTTGCTTTCTCTCACTCCTCACTCCTCTCCACTCACTCCTCGCTTCTCACATCACATGCGCCAGCCAGAGCAGTTCGGGTTGCGCCAGCCGCTCGAATTCGGCGTAGGGCATGCGCACCACATCGGTATGCGAACCGGCGTTGAAGGTGATCTCGGCCTGTCCGGTGAGGCGCGAATCGACATACACCGGCATGCCGTAGAGATTGCCGAACGGCGGCATCGCGCCCAATTCGCAATCCGGGAACGCGTCGCGGAATTCGTCTTCCTGCGCCAGCTCCACCAGGCTGCCGCCCAGCGCGCGTGACAGGCGCAACAGGTCGATCCGGTACGACGCCGGCATCACCATCATCGCCAGCTTGTCGTCGACCTTCAGCATCACCGTCTTGGCGAAATGCCGGTGGCCGATGTGCGCGGCATCCGCGGTCTCGTTTGCGGTGATGGTGCGGTCGTGGGTGAGCGCGGTGTAGTGGCCGTGGCGCTCGTCGAGGAAGTTGTGCAGTCGTGGAGAGAGCATGATCGCCTCCGCGTGGCGCCCGCCTGCCGTCCGATGCGGCGATGCGTCGCTGGTGGACCTGGCGCGAGCTTCCGGCGTCGCGCCACCCTAGCGTGCGGTTGAATACGAACGCACACACCGTGAGATGAAGCTTACTCCTGCCGGCGAGGCACAGCGTGACGTCGGAATCAGCACGGTTTCAATCCCAACCCGGCATCTGTGGCCCATCCAGCCCACCCGTCTCGAACACCGCCGTGCGCGTGCCGCCGCCTTTCACCGGGAATTCGATCGACGCCACCTTGGTTTTCCGCAACAGCTTCCACAGTGCCTTCTGGTCGGTGATGAACATGGCGATGGCCTCGTCGGTATCGGGACGCCAGGCATCCATCGACTTGGCCACGCCATCGGCGACCACTTTCACCTTGCAGCCACCGGGGCAGCGGAAATCGCTGGCCTGCAGCACCAGGTAGGCGCTGCGCTTCCACTTGGGATGGTCGCGGAACACCAGTTGCACCGGTTTCGCGCCACTGCCATCCAGGTCGACGGGATCCTTGCTGTAGATCATCGCCGAGCGCTGGATGCCGCCGCCATCGGCGACCTGGGCGTAGCTCCACAGGCCCTGCAGGCGTCGCTCCTCGCGCGCGGCCTCGCCCCTGGCCTTCACTTCCTCGTAGCCGGCCTTCATTTTTTCCGCAGCCTGCGAATCGGGATACTGCGACAACAGCGCGGCGCCATGCACGCGCGCCATTTCCCAGTTCTGCGCGGTGACCGCGTTATCGTATTCGCGCGCCACCGCAACCGCGGCTTCTTCCTGGGCCGCCGCTTGTGCGGCGACGGCTGCGCGTTGTTCGGCTTCGCGGTCGCCGCATGCAGCCAGTGCCAACGCGCAGCAAATCACCAGGATCGTTTTCTTCATCGCGGTTCTCCCTTGTCTATCAACGTTTGCACCGCGGCCGCGACGTCGTCCGGCCGTTCCATGATCGACATGTGCCCGCAGCCGTCCAGCATCACCTTCAACGCCTGCGGCATACGCGTGCCGTACAGGTCGATCGCGCTGGGATCGATCACCTGGTCCTGCCGGCACCACAGCAGCAGCGCCGGCTGGTCGATGCGCGATGCGGCTTCGCCCGGCAGGAAACGTTCGTCGCTACGGCCAATCCTGTCCAGCACCGCTTGTTCAAAAGGCCCCTGCTGCTTACGCCAGGCAATCACTGCGCGCGAAGCCGGCCACGGAATGGCAGGCTTGGCGGCATCGAGCTGGAAAACGGTGTCGATGTAGCGCTTGAGCGAGGCTTCGTCTGTCACCGCGAACGGATTTCGCCCCGCCAGCACTTCCTCGCCGAAGCGGTTGTCCTTGAAACGCACACCAGCGGCGTCGAACAGGCCGACGCGCGCGATTTCCTGCGGATGATCGGCCGCGGCCAGGGCGACGATGCCTCCGCCCATCGAATGCCCCAGCAATACGATCTCGCTCCCCCCGGCTTTTGCGGAACCTGCGCGCGCGACCTGCTCGATGAAAGCGGCCACCCGCTCGCTTTGCGCCACGAAGCCGTAATCCACACCTTCGATGCGTTCGCTGTCGCCCCAACCCGGCAGGTCCGGGATCACCAGCCGGTAGCGTCCACGCAACCTCGCGGCAAGCGGATACCAGTTTTCCTTGCTGCCGGTGAAGCCGTGGATCATCACCACCGTCGGTGCATCGGCGGTGTCGGCTTCACGCACCGCATACACCCAGCGATGCCCAGCCACCTGCGCCTGGCCCAGGGACAGGCCGGCGCTCCAGCGTTGCCGCGCGAATTCCGCATGCACCAGCGCCAGCGGATCGCGCCACAACCACGCGGCCATGGCGCAAACGAAAACGGCCGCCAACAAGGCGACCGTTTTCAACATGCGATGTGACAGCAGGCAATGCGGTGGACGCATCGCCTACTTGCCGCCTTCCGCCTTGGCCAGCACCGCTTCCACCGAGGCGGTGGTGATCGGGTTGGAACCCGGCCGTGCCTTGGCGAAGGTTTCCTTGGCGAAGGCCAGGCCTTCCGGCGTCTTCACCAGTTCTTCGTAGATCGGCATGATCAGCTTGCGCCGGCCCACGCGCTCCAGGAAGGCGGCGATCGCTGGCTGCGCCTCGGCATAGCCGCTGCGCACAGCAAGCGGATACCAGCGCATCGCGATCTCGCCGTTCTGGGTGCCGGTGAAGTGATACGCATCGTCGAGCTGCTTGAGCTGCTCGGGTTTCAGCGTCTTGCCGAGACCGGCGATGAAGTGCACCCATTGCTGGGTATTCCACTCGGAAGTCACCTGCGCGGTCGGCAGCAGGTTGCTGCCCAGCCAGGCGATGCGGGCCGTATCGACGATGGAGAAACCGCGCGACTGCGCCTTCATGGCAAAGCCGGGAATGCCCGGCTGGTTGAGCCACGTCTCGAGTTCCGCGGCGGTGACCGCGTTCGGGTTCTTCGGCAGCAGGTTCTTCTTCAGGTAGGCGACGAACTGGTCGGTGTTGGCGCTCTGGAAGGCATGGTCATCGAACCAGCCGCGCAGGAACGGATCGAATATTTCGCGGCCGAAACGCTGTTCGAGGAACTGCAGGAACCACGCGCCCTTGACGTAGGCGACGTTGCTCAGCGCGTCGTCCGGATCGCGTTCGGTCAGCGCCGGCAACGCCAGCGCCTGGTCGGCCGGGCTCATGTCCTTCACTTCGTTGAGCAGGTCGGCCTGGTCGGTCTGGCGCTCCATTTCGGCCGCTTCCTGGCCGTACAGCGCCTCGGTGATGCGCGCCTGCACGTAGGTGGTGAAGCCCTCGTTCAACCAGATGTCCTTCCAGCTGGCGTTGGTCACCAGGTTGCCGGACCAGCTGTGCGCCAGCTCATGCGCGATCAGCGAGACCAGCGACTTGTCGCCGACGATCACGGTGGGCGTGGCGAAGGTCAGGCGCGGATTCTCCATGCCGCCGAACGGGAACGACGGCGGCAGCACCAGCATGTCGTAGCGACCCCAACGGTACGGGCCGTACAGCGCCTCGGTGGTGGTGATCATCCTCT
>JBOHXX010000245.1:0-5112 GCA_050737675.1 Pseudoxanthomonas sp. | reverse complement strand
CGACTGATCGAACCACCACGGCCGTGGAAGAAGGTCAGCTTGATCCCCAGCTCCTTCGCCGCCTGCAGCAGTTCCACCTGCCCGCGCTGCAGGCCCCAGCGCGAAGCGGCGATGCCGCCGTCCTTGCCGCTGTCCGAATAACCCAGCATCACCATCTGCACGTTTCCACGCGCTTGCAGGTGGGTGCGATAGACCGGGTCGGCGAGCAGGTCGCGCAAGGTGTCCGGACCTTGCTGCAGGTCGTCCACGGTCTCGAACAGCGGCGCGATGTCCAGCGGCACGTTGCCGTCGCCATCCACCAGCCCACCACGCCGTGCCAAAGCCAGCACGGTGAGCACGTCGGCGCGGTTGTGGGCCATGCTGATGATGTAGGCGCCCACTGCATCGAGTCCGTGCAGCTGGCGCGCTTCGGCGAGTGCTGCGAACGCCGCATCCATGCGCAGGCCGGTTTCATCGTCGCTCTCCGGCAGGGTTTTCGCGCCACTGGCGTAGGGGCCGAGCAGCCCGCCACGCTCGACGGCATCGCGCGACTCCCATTCTTCGTCCTGCAATGCGGCAGCCACTGCGCGCGCATGCACGCTGGATTCCTGGCGCACGTCCAGACGGGCCAGGTGGAAACCGAAACTGCGCACCCGCCAGGCCAGCCGGCGCACCGCGAACCAGCCCGCATGTACGCCGCGGTTCTGTTCCAGGCTGTGCAGGATCAGGTCGATGTCGTCAGCGAACTCCTGCGGCGAGCCATACCCTTCTTCCGCATCGTCCAGCGTCGCCTGCAGGCGCGCGCGCATGAGATCGTTGAGCAGGCGATAGGGCTGGTCGCCGTGACGCGGCTTCGAGCGCGCGGCGGCTTGCGGCAACAGCGCTCGATAGCGTTCGACCTGCGTTTCGACTTCAGAAGACACGCCGACCACGTCGTTCGACTGGCTCAACAGCGTGGTGAGTTGGCGAAGTTCCTTCAGATAGAGCCCCAGGATGGCTTGGCGCTGCGCGCGCAGGGTCGCGGCGATGGTGCCGCCATCGACGTTGGGATTGCCGTCCATGTCGCCGCCCACCCAGGTGCCGAAGCGCAGCAGGCGTGGCACTTCGATGGCCTCGCCGAAGGTCTCGACCAGCGCGGTCTCCAGGGTTTCGTACAACACCGGCATCACCCGGTAGAGGATGTTGGTGACGTAGAAGCCGACGTGCTCGCGCTCGTCGTCCACGCCCGGGCGCAACGGCGAGGAGTCGGCGGTCTGCCAGGAAGCAGTCAGGGCCATGCGGAAACGGGCGATGTCGGTGGCGCGTTCGCCGGGCGTGCGCTGGCCATCCAGGTCGTTGACCAGGCTGGCGACCATGAGTTGCTCCTTCTCCAGCAAGGCGCGGCGCACGGCTTCGGTCGGATGTGCGGTGAACACCGGCTCGATATCGATCCGCGGCAGCCACCCGGCCAGCTCCTCCAGGGTCACGCCCTGCGCCTTCAGCTTGAGCAAGGCGTCATGCAGGCCATCGGGTTGCGGCGCGCTGCCGGCGCGCTGGTAATCGCGGCGGCGGCGGATGCGATGCACGCGCTCGGCGATGTTGACCACCTGGAAATAGGCGCTGAAGGCGCGGACCAGAGATTCGGCATGGTGCGGTTCCAGCCCGGCCAGCAACCTGGCCAGCGATGCCGGCGGTTGGTCGCCCTGGCGGCGGGCAATGGCCGTGGTGCGGACCTTTTCCACCTCCTGGAGGAAGGCCGGCGACACCTGTTCGGCCAGCATGTCGCCGACCAGGGCGCCGAGGCGGCGGACATCGTCGCGCAGGGGGGCATCGACGGGGGCGAACTCGAGACTGTGGGGGTCGTTCATGGGCTCCGGATCTGCTGACGGGATCTACTGGATCAGGCGGCGGGGTCGCTCCGGACCAAGCCTACCTTAACCGTACGGAGCCTGGACATCTTTCCATCCGGAAGAAGCGATATAATGCCCGGCCTTCGCCGAGGGGCGCTGCGACCGAGACATGTGCGGATCCTTCCGCAAGAGCCCGCATCTTCATGCGCGGGACTCGACATAGTCCGGCCAGGCTCGGTGGAATGTTCCTGCAACGGCGCCCGGATAACATGCGGTCCAAGACCGCAAGCACCCGGAGCAATGCCATGAACGCACAGATCAAGACTTTCTCGACCGAGGGCGACTACAAGGTCGCCGACATCACCCTGGCCGATTGGGGCCGCAAGGAACTGGATATCGCCGAGCACGAGATGCCCGGCCTGATGTCGATCCGCAAGAAGCACTCGGCCAGCAAGCCGCTCAACGGCGTGCGCGTGACCGGCTCGCTGCACATGACCATCCAGACCGCGGTGCTGATCGAAACGCTGAAGGACATCGGCGCCGACGTGCGCTGGGCATCCTGCAACATCTTCTCGACCCAGGACCACGCCGCCGCCGCCATCGCCAAGACCGGCACGCCGGTGTTCGCGTGGAAGGGCGAGTCGCTGGAAGAGTACTGGGACTGCACCCTGGACGCGCTGACGTTCCCGGGCGGCAAGGGCCCGGAGCTGGTCGTCGACGATGGCGGCGACGTCACCCTGCTGATCCACAAGGGTTATGAACTGGAGAACGGTTCGAAGTGGGTCGACGAACCCGCGTCCTCGCACGAGGAAGGCGTGATCAAGGCCCTGCTCAAGCGTGTCGCCGTCGAGCGTCCCGGCTTCTGGCACACCGTGGTCAAGGACTGGAAGGGCGTTTCCGAAGAAACCACCACCGGCGTGCATCGCCTGTACCAGATGGTCGAAGCCAAGTCGCTGCTGGTCCCGGCCATCAACGTCAACGATTCGGTCACCAAGTCCAAGTTCGACAATCTCTACGGCTGCCGCGAGTCGCTGGCCGACGGCCTGAAGCGCGCGATGGACGTGATGCTGGCCGGCAAGGTCGCCGTGGTCTGCGGTTACGGCGACGTCGGCAAGGGTTCGGCCCACAGCCTGCGTGCCTACGGCGCGCGCGTGGTGGTCACCGAGATCGACCCGATCAACGCCCTGCAGGCGTCGATGGAAGGCTTCGAAGTCAACACCGTCGAAAGCACCCTCGGTCGCGGCGACGTCTACGTCACCACCACCGGCAACAAGGACGTGCTGACCATCGAGCACCTGAGCAAGATGAAGGACCAGGCCATCGTCTGCAACATCGGCCACTTCGACAACGAGATCCAGGTCGATGCATTGAACGAGTTCCCGGGCGTGGTGAAGTTGAACATCAAGCCGCAGGTCGACAAGTACACCTTCAAGGACGGCCGCGCGATCTTCCTGCTCGCCGAAGGCCGCCTGGTCAACCTGGGCTGCGCCACCGGCCACCCGAGCTTCGTGATGTCCAACTCGTTCTCCAACCAGACCCTGGCGCAGATCGACCTGTGGGCGAACAAGGACAGCTACGAGCCGAAGGTCTACATCCTGCCGAAGAAGCTGGATGAGGAAGTCGCGCGCCTGCACCTGGAGAAGATCGGGGTGAAGCTGACCACGCTGACCACCGAACAGGCCGCCTACCTGGGCGTGTCGGTCGATGGCCCGTACAAGCCCGAGCACTACCGCTACTGATCGACCCGGAACGGGCGGCTACGGCCGCCCGTTTCCTTTCCAGCATCGACACGAGAATGCAGCGATGGCCGGCGTGCCCCTTTCCTTCGAGTTCTACCCGCCCAAGACCGACGAGCAGCGCGCGCAGCTGGACCGCACCGCGGAAAAGCTCAAGGCGCACTCCCCGGAATATGTGTCGTGCACCTTCGGCGCCGGCGGCTCGACCCTGAGCTACACCTCCGAAACCGTCCGCCACCTCAACCAGACCCATGGCTTCGATGCGGCACCGCATCTGTCCTGCGTGGGCGGCAGCCGCGAGGAAATCCGCGAGCTGCTGCGCCTGTACCGCGCGCTGGGCTGCAAGCGCATCGTCGCCCTGCGTGGCGACCTGCCTTCGGGCATGGGCCATCCGGGCGACCTGCGTTATGCCTCGGAACTGATCCAGTTCATCCGCGCCGAGCATGGCGATGCTTTCCATATCGAAGTCGGCGCTTACCCGGAAACGCATCCGCAATCCGACGACGCCCTCACCGACCTCAAGCACTTCAAGGCCAAGGTCGACGCCGGTGCCGATGGCGCGATCACCCAGTATTTCTACAACGCCGACGCCTATTTCCACTTCGTCGATGCGGTGCGCAAGCTGGGCGTGGAGATCCCGGTCATTCCCGGGATCATGCCGATCTCGAACTACACCCAGCTCAAGCGTTTCTCCGAATCCTGCGGCGCGGAAATACCGCGCTGGATCGGCAAGCGCATGCAGGCGCTCGGCGACGATGCGGACAGCATCCGCGAATTCGGCGCCGACGTGGTCGCTGGCCTGTGCCGGCGGCTGATCGATGGCGGCGCGCCCGCGTTGCACTTCTATACGCTCAACCTGGCCAAGCCCACGCAGTCGGTATTGTCGCGACTCGGCTGAACAGTGGAGCCGAAGCGCTTCCCACGTCCAAGCGCCGCGGGTTAGGCTGCGCGGCGATGCGTCCATTCCTGCCCATGATCTGCCTGCTCGGCGCTACCTTGTGCTGGACGTCGTCGCCGGCCTCCGCGCAGAAGGTCCAGCGCTGCACCAGCATGAGCGGCGAGACCGTCTATACCGACAAGCATTGCGAGGACATCGGCGCGATGGATCGCCTGCCACGCGCAGCGCCGGCGGGCGCCAGCGGCTCCAGCCTGTATCGCAGCGGCTGCTCGCGCACGCTCAGCGATCTGGTCTATCAAATCACTGCGGCCATCGACAACAAGGACGTCAACCGCCTGGCCAGCATCTATCAGTGGACCGACGTTTCCAATGCGTCAGCCAACGGCATCCTCAATCGACTGGAAGCCATCGTCCAGCGTCCCCTGGTCGATATCGTTCCGCTGCGGCCCCGACCGCCACCGGTCGTGGATGAAAACGGAATCGTCGTCGACGGGAACAGCGATGGCTACTATCCGCAGACGACGATCCGGCAGCGCCCCGTGGGATTGCGCCTGGAGCAGACCCTGGCCAATGGCAGCACGCCTTCGCAAACCGTGTTCGGCCTGCGCCGCAGCTACAATTGCTTCTGGATCAGCCTGTAGGAGCGGGCCTTGCCCGCGATGCTTTTGCC
>JBOHXX010000244.1:0-5133 GCA_050737675.1 Pseudoxanthomonas sp. | reverse complement strand
TCCTTGCACTGTTGGCTCACAGCATCGTGACCGGGTTATATACGCGGTACCAATTCAACAAAACGATGCAGCAAATTAACGCTGAATCGAGGAAGGCTGAGCAACAACTCAAACGCGAGCTACAAACTGCCCCGGCTTCCGGTTACACACAGCCTCGTTACTTGGAACCGGCAGCTCCGTTACGGGACGGAGAGCGATGCATGCAAGGCCGCAGATTCAAGCGCGTGGAGAACGGCTGGGTTCAGTTGCCCCACGAGCCCTGCTAAATCAAAGTGAGATTGAGCTCAACTTATTTACAGGCTTCGTTGACGGCATCATCCAGCTTCCGCAACAGGTCGAAGGTCCGTTTCAGCCCGACCGCTTTCAATTTTGCTTCACGGCGCGACTTGGCGGTATCGCAACGCGACACGCTGGATTGGCTCCGACCTGATCTCCGCTCACTACGCACGGAGCGTGGACGATCAGTGCCTGCGGCGCGGCTCAGTTGCGCGGATTCGGCCCGTTCGTGCCCGCTCCTGAGTTGACGCTGGCGAATGTCTTCGACCGAAGGCTCTGGCTCCGGGGTCGCATCCCATTGCCTGACGACCTTCTGGGTCCCGTCGCATGGCGCGGACTGGTAACTGACATCCTAGCCCATGACACATTTATAGACCTGCTGCGCATTGACGGCAGGTGCAAGTAAAAACATGAATAACAACATCACTGTGCGCATCTGCCGTTCCTTCAGCTGGTAGTGCCTGTCCGTGGGCACGAAGCCATCCTATCCCCAGTGCAGGCTCATGCCGATCAGCCACACGCGACTGCATCCGTAGGGCGATTCGCCGCGTATTGATAGGGGAATTCCGAGGAAGAACCCGGTCCATGCCCCCCTCCCCCGCTCGTGTCTTGATGCTCCTCTTGCCAC
This sequence comes from Pseudoxanthomonas sp., assembly GCA_050737675.1. GTDB lineage: Bacteria > Pseudomonadota > Gammaproteobacteria > Xanthomonadales > Xanthomonadaceae > Pseudoxanthomonas_A. The sequence continues at coordinate 4,229 of JBOHXX010000244.1, read as the reverse complement.
TGGCCCTCGCCACGGCAGGTCAGGCCATGGCCATCGAGCACTACGAAGGACTGGCCTACGAGAAGAAGAGCGGAAAGCTGCTGTATCGCGAGTCGCATTGGCTGCAGGAGGGCCAGCGTTTGGTCCTGTACCGTTGCCCCGATGGCAAGCCTTTCGCGCGCAAGAAGGTCCTGGGGGCGTCGGCTGCACCGGATTTCGAACTGGTGGATGCCCGTGATGGCTACAGGGAAGGAGTACGCACGCGGGCCGGGGTACGCGAGGTTTATTCACGAGCTTCCGCCGGCGTTGCCGAAAAAAGTAAAGTCGTCCCGGGTCGCAACAACCAGGTCATCGATGCGGGATTCGATGCCTACGTGAGGCAGCAGTGGGATGCATTGGCCAGTCCCGACAAGCAGCGCATCGCGTTCCTGATTCCCAGTCGCCTGCAGGACATGGATTTCAAGCTCAGTCCGCTGGCGGGCAATGCGGTCTGCCGGCGCTACGCACTGGCGCTGGATGCCTGGTATGGCGGCGTGGTACCCAGCCTGACCGTAACCTATTCGACTGCGGACCGCCGCCTGCTCAGGTTCGAAGGCATCGGCAACATCCGTACTGCCGCGGGTAAATACCCGACCGTGCGCATAGAATTTCCCGCCGACAAGCGCAGCGCCACTAACAGCGCGGACCTTGCCGGCGCCGCCAACGCACCGCTGGTGCGGAGCTGCGGCAATCCGTGAACGCATCCACCCTCAACCCCGGGAGCCCGTCATGGTCAATGCCTACCTCTATCTCAACGCGGCGCTCTACGCGTTGCTCGCGGCCTGGTGCACGCTCTATCCGGCGCGTACCGCTGCAGCAGTTGGCTACCAGGTACTCAGCAAGTCCGGCCAGTCCGAATACCTGGTTGTCTATGGTGGCCTTCAGTGGGGAATGGCGTTTCTCTTCGCTTACTTTGCCTGGACTGGGCAGGCACGCAATGGACTGGTCGTGGCGCTGGCGTTCTACGTTCCCATCGTGCTCTATCGCGCCTTCACCCTGGCCAGGCTCTGGCCGGTGGAGCCGGCCACACTGGTACTGGCGGTCCTTGAATGGCTGCTGCTCATCGGCGGTGCGGTGCTCTGGCTGCGCCTGCGTGGCGGCAGGTGAAATCCGGACAACACCGTTTGCGGTAGCATCCACCGCATCCCGAACCTTCGATGCCACAGGCCCCCGCATGTCGGTTACGCCGCCCGATCACGATGAACCTGGCCGGCTGCTGTTGGCCACTGCCGGCGGCGACAGCGCTGCGTTCGAACAGCTGTACCGCAGCACTTCCTCGCGCCTGTTCGGGGTTTGCCTGCGCATCATCCCGCATCGCAGCGAAGCCGAAGACGTGTTGCAGGAAGTGTTCGCCAACGTCTGGCGCAAGGCGACCCAGTTCGACCCGGCACGCGCCAGCGGCGTGACCTGGCTGACCATGATGGCGCGCAACAAGGCCATCGACCACCTGCGCGCCAACCGTAACAGCCGCCAGTCGATGCCGATTGAAAACGCCGAAGACATCGCCGGAACCGCGCCGGATGCGCAAGCCGCCGCCGAGGCCGCGATCGAAGGGCACCAGCTGGATGTGTGCCTGGGCGAACTGGAGGCGCCACGCCGGCAGCTGATCCGTATCGCGTTTTTCGAAGGCAGCACCTACGAAGAACTGGCCCAACGCAGTGGCACTCCACTCGGCACCGTGAAAAGCTGGATCCGGCGGAGCCTGGCCAAGCTCAAGGCATGCCTGGAACGATGAATACGACGCTCCTGCCCTTGGACCAAGATCCGCCCGAAGACGACGTGCTGGCCGGTGAATACGTATTGGGCGTGCTGGATGCGCAGCAGCGCCGCGTCGTCGAACAACGCATCGCCAGCGACGCTTCCTTTGCCACGGAAGTAGTTGCCTGGGAAAACCATCTGATGGCGCTGGCTGCGGAAATCGCCCCGGTCTCGGTTCCCGATTATGTCTGGGCGCGGATCAGCAGCGCGCTGGGCTTCAGCCCGCCGCCGCGTCGCGCGGTCGAGTCGGAACGCGGTTCGTTCTGGAACAACGTTGGTGTATGGCGCTGGCTCAGCGTGGGCGGATTCGCCACCGCCGCAGTCTGCGCGATCGCGCTGTTGACCACCTTGCGTACGCCGCAAACTGTCGCGCCGCCGCAGGTCGTGGTGGCGCCTCCTGTGGTCGAAGAACCCGTGCCGATGGTTTCCACCCTGGCCAGGGACGACGGCAAGCCTGGTTTCGTTGCTACCGTGGACAAACGCAGCGGGCGCATGACCGTCACCCCGCTGCAACCGGTAATTGAACCGGGGCGCGTGCAGGAACTGTGGCTGATCCCTGCCGATGGCACGCCACGCTCGCTCGGCATCGTCAGTGCCGAACGCGCACAGTCGGGGCTCGTTCCCGAGGAGTGGCTGGCGCTTCTGGACGCGCGCGCGATCCTCGCGATCACGCTCGAACCACCGGGTGGCGGACCAGGCGGAAAGCCCAGTGGTCCGGTCACTGCCAAGGGTGAGATGGCGCTGTTGTAGCGGCTTGAACCCTCTCCGGGATGACGGAGAGGGAAGTGTCTGTTCGTGCATCCGGATCGCCGGGCGTTGCGTATATCCCGAAGAGTTCCGCTTCGAGATGCGCCCCGTGCCGAGTCCTTCGCTCGATTCCTCAACGACCACCGCTCCCGAGGCACCGACCCGGCACGGCTGGCGCACTGTCCTGCGCTGGTTCGATACCAGTGTGGAAGGTCCGCTGGACGAACGCGCCGACCGCATCGACTGGCTGCGTACCCTCCCCTTCATCGGCATGCACCTGGCCTGTTTCGCGGTGATCTGGGTGGGAGTTTCGTGGTTCGCGGTGGCCGTGGCCGTGGCGCTGTACGCGGTGCGCATGTTCGCGTTGACCGGGTTCTACCACCGCTATTTCTCGCACAAGGCGTTTCGCACTTCGCGCACCGTGCAATTCGTGTTCGCCGCCATCGGCGCGACCTGCGTGCAGCGCGGTCCGTTGTGGTGGGCGGCGCATCATCGCCACCATCATCGGTACACCGACACGCCTGCCGATCCGCATTCACCGCGCCAGCGTGGATTTTGGTGGAGCCACATGGGTTGGTTCCTCACTCCGCGCGGTTTCCGCACCAACTGGGAGGCCATTCCCGACTTGCGCCGGTACCCCGAATTACGAGTGCTGGATCGCTTCGACATCCTGCTGCCGGTAGTGCTGGCCTTCGGGCTGTTCTACCTGGGCAAATGGCTGGGCCACGCCTATCCCACGTTGCATACCAGCGGACCGCAATTGCTGGTATTGGGGTTCTTCATCTCCACCATCGTGCTGTTCCATGCAACTGTCACCATCAATTCACTGGCGCATGTATTCGGCAGCCGCCGCTTCGATACGCGCGACGACAGTCGCAACAACTGGTTCCTTGCCTTGATAACTTTCGGCGAGGGTTGGCACAACAATCACCACCACTTCCCGGGGTCGGCCCGCCAGGGTTTCCGCTGGTGGGAATACGACTTCACCTGGTATGGCTTGAAGCTCATGTCGTGGATGGGGTTGGTCCATGATCTCAAGCCGGTACCGTCTGGGCTCGTCCGGCGCGCACGGGCGGTTGCATGAGCCGGATTGCTGTCGTTGGTTCCGGCATCGCGGGAATGGGTGCCGCCTGGCTGCTGTCGCGCCGGCATGAGGTTGTGCTGTTCGAAGCCGCCGATTACCTGGGCGGGCATACGCATACCCACCCGATCGAACTGCAAGGCAGGCTGCATGCGGTAGATTCTGGCTTCATCGTCTTCAACGAGGCGCATTACCCGTTGCTGACCCGGATGTTCTCCGAGTTGGGTGTGGAGTCGCAGCCGACCACGATGAGTTTCTCGGTGCATGACGAAGCCAATGGACTGGAATACAACGCGGGCACGCTGGCCGGTTTGTTCGCACAACCCCGCAACCTGTTGAGCCCGCGTTTCTGGCGAATGCTGCGCGACCTCAGGCGCTTCTACCGCGAAGCGCCTGATCTGCTGGCGGACGTTTCCTCAGGTCCGACCCTGGGTCAATACCTGCAAGCGAATGCATATTCGGACGCTTTCCGCGACGACCATATCGTGCCGATGGCGTCGGCATTATGGTCATCGCCCTCGCGACAAATCCTCGATTTCCCGATGAAGCACCTGGTCGGCTTCATGTCCAACCACCACATGCTGCAATTGAGTGGACGTCCGCCGTGGCGGGTCGTGCGCGGTGG
>JBOHXX010000243.1:0-5137 GCA_050737675.1 Pseudoxanthomonas sp. | reverse complement strand
GGCCGCGACCGCAACACAGACATCCCATCATGTTGTCCACAATCGACTCATCTTGTGGCTGCGTTGCTTTGCGGGGCGGATCACGCGACGCTTGGCTTCCGGTCGCGGCCATGGCCGCTCCTACGACAGCAGGTAGTCGCGCAACGCCACCGCCTGGTTCCGTTCCGTGTCGCGCGCGCCGTAGACCAGAGTGACCCGGCCGTGCTTCAGCCACTTGCGCAGTTCGGCGACCGCGTCGGGGTTGGCGTCCAACTCGCGCGCATAACGCTTGCGGAATTCTTCCCAGCGTTCCGGCACATGGCCGAACCACTGGCGCAATCCGGTGCTGGGCGCGATGTCCTTCAGCCACGCTTGCGTTTCGATCTTCTGCTTGCTGACACCGCGTGGCCACACCCGATCCACCAGCAGGCGGATGCCGTCGTCGTCGGAAACCGGCGCATAGGCGCGCTTGAGGCGGATATCGTGGCGACTCATCGACGCACTCCGTATAAACGAGTACGGCTACCAGTGTAGCGCCGAAGACGATACGCGGCCGCCGACGTCCGGCGCGGCCGCGAACGATGGCACGGGATTACTTTGGAATCACGCGTCCTGCGCGCGTGCCAGCAGGCTGCTGCGGCGACCGTAGGCCAGGTAGGCGACGATGCCGATCGCATTCCATAGCAGGAACCATTTCTGCGTGGCATGCGGCAGGCTCCAGAACAGGTACAGGCAACCGAAGATCGCGATCGGCGCGACCACCCACGCCAATGGCGTGCGGAACACCCGCCTACGCGAGGGCTCGCGCTTGCGCAGCACCAGCAGGCACACCGACACGGCGATGAACGCGGCCAGGGTGCCGGCGTTAGCCAGCGCGGCGATCTCATCCAGTCGCGCCACGCCAGCCAGCGCGGCGACCAGGATCGCGGTGAACAGGGTGGTGGCGATCGGCGTGCCGGTGCGCTTGCTCACCTTCGACAGACCACGCGGCAGCAGCCCGTCGCGCGACATCACGAAGAAGATCCGGCTCTGTCCGTACAGGAACGCCAACAGTACCGTCGGCAAGGCGATGACAGCCGCCGCGGCGATGATCGTGGCCGCGTTGCCCTGGTTCAATTCGCGCAGGATCAGCGCCAGCGGCTCGGCGCTGTGGCCGAACACGGTGTAGCTGAGTGCGCCGACCGCGGCCAGGGCCACGACCATGTAGATGATCGTGCAACCGACCATCGAGCCGATGATGCCGATGGAAAGATCGCGCTCCGGGTTCTTGGTTTCCTCCGCCGCGGTGGAGATCGCATCGAAGCCGTAGAAGGCGAAGAAGATGATCGCCGCGGCGGCCATCACGCCGCGTTCCACCCCATCGGCGCCCATCGATTTGACGAAGCCGAACGGCATGAACGGATCCAGGCGTGCCGCATCGAAATGCGGCAACGCGATAGCCACGAAGATTCCCAGTGCGATCACCTTCACCACGACCAGCACCGCGTTCAAGGTGGCGCTTTCGCGCGTTCCCGCCATCAACATGCCGGCGACCACGAACACGATGCCCACCGCCGGCAGGTTGATGAACCCGCCCGCATGCGGCCCCGCGGTCGCCCACAGCGGCAGGTCCACGCCCAGGCCTTTCAGGAAGCCGACCGCGTAGCCGGACCAGCCGACCGCGACCGTGCTCACCACCAGCGAATACTCCAGGATCAGGCTCCAGCCCACGACCCAGGCCAGGACCTCGCCGAGCACGATGTAACTGTAGGTATAGGCGCTGCCGGCGGCCGGCATCATCGTGGCCATCTCCGCGTAGGCCAGCGCCGCGCAGGCGCAGACGATGCCCGCGACCGCGAACGACAGCAGCACCGCGGGGCCGGCGAGGTTCGCGCCGACCCCGATCAGGGTGTAGATGCCGGTGCCGACGATGGCGCCGATGCCCAGCGCGATCAGGTGCGGCCAGCTCAGCGTGGGCACCAGCCGCCGCCCCTCTTCGTGCACGGTCACCTGGTCGATGGATTTGCGCCTGAGCCAGGTTTGCATGGATGCCCTCGGGGTTGCGATTGGAAAGGTGGCACATAGTGGCGCATCGCCCGCGGCGATGCGATATGCAGTGCGGCGATCAGGGCGGGGAAGGCGGGTGTGGCCTTCGCGAAGCGATCAGACGGCGGTGGACTGATCGAAAAGGCCGCTCACGCTCGGCTTGGCCAGGGTCAGGAACGTCGCGACGCCGAGCGCCGTGCCATAGGGAATCGACAGGCAGGAAATACCGGCGACCACCTGGCAGAATGTGCGCTTGCGGTGCTGTTTCAGGTATTTGCCGGTGAAGTATTTCGCGATCGCCAGCGCTGCGCCCAGCACGAAGAACAATCCGCCGAACACGGCGAAGAACCAGCCCATCATCTGCGGCGGCAATCCGTCCGCGTGAGTACTTGTGTGGGCGGCGGAGGCGAACACCGAGCCCATCATCACGCCGATGAACATGTACAACAGCCCCAGCAGCGAGAGCAGCCCGGTGATGATGGCCGAGATCAGGTAGCCCAACGAAAGCAGGCGCAGGTGTTCTTCGTCGAGGATCGATTGCTTCAGGTCGGGATCGGTCACGGCCACCACTCCTTGGAGAATGGCCGGATGGTATAGGGATTCCGTGCGCCGTATCTACGGGCCGGGCATCACCCGCCTCGGCCTGGCGTTTCGTTGGTCACTGCGTAGGCGCTGCCCTTCTGCGGATCTATCGGCCGGATCTCGTAGAACAGGCCGTACTGCATGCACGGATTCTGCGCAGCGATCTGCGCCGCTTCTTCCAGGCTGTGCGCCAGGATGAACCAGTAACCGCCCACGACTTCCTTGGATTCGCCGAAAGGCCCGTCGGTCACCACGCCCTTCCTGGAAACCGTCGCGCCGGGCGTATCCAGCCGCTGCCCGGTCTTCATTTTTCCTTCGACGATCAGTCGTTCCAGCCAGGCATAGAACTCGTCGATCGCGACCTGGATGTCAGCGGGTGCGGCTTCCTTGTCCCATTGGCCGCGGGAGAGGACGAGGTATTCCGAAGTTGGAGCTTGTTCGCTCATGGCCTTGCTCCGCGGGTTTGGCTTCAATCACGCAAGTTATATATGCATCGGGCGAATAAGAGTTTGCAGAAGTGGGTCGATCGGCTCCGCTGCCGAAAGCCGCTGCGCTCTGCCCGGGGGACGCTGGTTGCGTGCAAGGCCCCGGTCCTCGCGGGGGGGATTGTTTTCACTCATGGCTGCGGCTTGCCGGTCGGTCGTTGCGCATTGGGGCGGGCGATGGCGTACATCTCCCAGGCGATGGTGTTGAACAGGCCGCGTCGGTCGTCGCCTATGGCGTACACGTCGAAATGGGTGCGCCCCGGCAGCAACGTCACCGCGGGTTTGGCGCCCAGCGCCTGCAGCACTTGCTGCAACTTGCGCGCGGCACCGTCGAGATGGAACGTGTCGGCATCGCCGATGATGATATGCAGCTTGCCGTCGAGGTCCTTCCCCAGCGTCGGCCATTGGCGCTTGAGGCGGTCGCTGATGTCGTAGTGCTGCCGCCAGTACGCGGCCACGGCAGGATCCACCGCGCCGGTATCGCGGTCGAACATCGGCATCGGCCGACCGTCGGCGCCGCGTGGCGAGAACACCCAGTCGAACGATGCCAGCTGGCCGCCGTACTCGCCCAGCACGCGCTCGAGCCTTGCGAACTGCTCGAACGTGGCGATCACCTTGCCCTTGTCGCGCACCAGCGGCATCGGCGATCCATCGGGCAGGCGATACACATTGGCATTGGCCGCATACAGGTCGGCGCCGGTGAAGTCGCGGAAGTCGCCCGGGTCGGGCGAGGTCGGCCAGCTGCCGCCGAACAGCTTCGGGTAGCTCACCTGCAGCCACAGCGCTGCCCAACCGCCTGAAGAATGTCCGTTGAGGAAGCGGCCGGATGCCTTGGCATCCATGCGGTACTTCGATTCCAGCATCGGGATCAGTTCCGCGGTCAGCGCATGCCCCCAAGGACCGTTGTTGACCGAATCGGCGAACTCATGGGTCCCGGTGGGACTGGACTCGTCCAGGAAAACCCAGATCATCGGCGGCATGCTTCCATCGCGCATGCGTTCGTCGATCACCGACACGTCGCCGATCAGTCGCGGCAGCGATCCGCCGAAGCCATGCGTGTAATACACCGTCGGATAACGCGCGGCCGGTTGGCTGGCGTAACCGGGCGGCAACAACACCCAACCGCGCAGGTGGGTCGGACGCCCCCAGAAAGCACTCAATGCGGGGCTGGCGAAATCGAGCGGTTGCGCGTTCTCCAGCGCGGCGGTGGCGCGAGTCCTGGCCTCCTTCGACAGGTCGGCCGGCAACTCCCATGAAGGCGCCAGGCTTCCCGGCAGGGTGCGGACCAGCGACAGGGTAATGCCTTTGCCGCCCAGTCTGGCCAGCACCGGTTCGCTGACCACATCGCCGGGCCCGCGACCGCCGTAGTTGTAGTCGTGGTTCACGTCGAGCACGGCCTGCAGGTAGTAATCGCCCTTGGGCAGCTGCGAGAAGCCGGCAGGGAAGGCGATGGCGTCCGCGTCCACCGCGATGCTTGCGCCGGGCGCCAGTGCAACGACTTCCCTGGCGGCGATGCTGACCTGGGTGGGCTTGAACGCGCTGGCGTCCACTTTTTCGACCTTGCCGTCCTTGGCCTGGGCTACGGCTTCGGCCGCGGGTATGGCGAACACAAGCAGGCGCCCGGACACCGCCTGCGACGTAGCGCCCGGATCCAGCCGAACCTGCATCGATAGCGGAGCTGCCGTGGCGCAGGCAACGACTGCGTACAGCGCAAGCGCGACGACATGCGCCGTCATGCCGCGGATCGGGTTCCCCATTGTCGCGTTCCCCATGTTGAGCGAATGCCGATTAGACACCGGGATGGCGAAGCGGAGAAGTGAAGGCGCGAAAGCATCGTGCCGGAGCAACGCAGCCCGGGCTGCGCCTGCCGTGTCACCCGAATGAATTATTGGGTACCGGCGTCCTTCACGCTCCACTCCTGGACGGGTATGTCGGTACGCTCCACGATGAGCTCATCCAGGATCTGCTGTTCCATCCCCAGTCGCTGCGTGTCCTTGGCCGGCTGTGCCTTTGCCTTGGAAATCTGCTCCATGGCGCTGCCCGCATCGCGCCAGGCAACCGTGACC
>JBOHXX010000242.1:0-5147 GCA_050737675.1 Pseudoxanthomonas sp. | reverse complement strand
GGTCAATGCGGCCTTGGGCTCGGTGAGGATGCGTACGAAATCCTCCTTCGACAGCGCCGACAGTTCCACCCGGATCGGGAAGCGGCCCTGCAGCTCCGGAATCAGGTCGCTGGGCTTGGCCAGGTGAAACGCGCCCGAGGCGATGAACAGGATGTGGTCGGTCTTGACCGTGCCGTACTTGGTGCTGACGTTGGAACCTTCCACCAGCGGCAGCAGGTCGCGCTGCACGCCTTCGCGCGACACATCGCCGCCGCTCATGTTGCCGCCGCGCTTGGCGACCTTGTCGATCTCGTCGATGAACACGATGCCGTTCTGCTCGCAGGCTTCGATGGCGGCGGCGCGGATGTCTTCCTCGTTGACCAGCTTGGCCGCTTCTTCCTCGACCAGCTGCGGTCGCGCGGCCTTGATCGCCAAAGTCCGCGCATGCGACTTGCTGCTGCCGATATTGGAGAACATCTGCCGCAGTTGCTGGCCCATTTCCTCCATGCCCGGCGGGGTCATGATGTCCATGCTGACGTTGGCGGAGAGTTCCAGTTCGATCTCGCGATCATCCAGCTCGCCCGCACGCAGCATCTTGCGGAACTTGTTGCGGGTATCTCCATCCTGCGCGGAAGGCTCGTTGCGCGCGGCTTCCTCATCGAAGCCGATGCCGGTGCTGCGACGCGGGAGCAACGCATCCAGGATGCGGTCCTCGGCGCGCTCCTCGGCCTGGGTGCGCACGCGTGCCTTGGCTTGTTCGCGGTACATCTTCACCGCGGTGTCAGCGAGGTCGCGCACGATCTGTTCCACGTCCTTGCCGACGTAGCCGACCTCGGTGAAGCGCGTGGCCTCGACTTTGACGAATGGGGCATTGGCCAGCGTGGCCAGGCGCCGCGCGATCTCGGTCTTGCCGACGCCGGTGGGGCCGATCATCAGGATGTTCTTCGGCATGACCTCGTCGCGCAGGTCCGGCTGCAGCTGCATGCGCCGCCAGCGGTTGCGCAGGGCGATGGCGACCGCGCGCTTGGCCGCGTGCTGGCCGATGATGTGGCGGTCGAGTTCCTGCACGATCTCGCGCGGGGTCATGGTGGAGTTGTTGTTATTCATCGGCAGGCTTTTCGTAGGAGCGACGTAAGTCGCGAATGGAAGACGGATCGGTTCAGTCGCGACTTACGTCGCTCCTACGCGCTCACAATTCTTCGACGACGATATTGCGGTTGGTATAGATACAGATGTCGCCGGCGATGTTCAGCGACTCGACCGCGATGGATTTCGCGTCCATTTCGGTATGCGCCATCAACGCGCGCGCGGCGGACAGGGCATAGGCACCGCCCGAACCAATGGCGATGATGCCGTCCTCCGGCTCGATCACGTCGCCGGTGCCGCTGATGATCAGCGAGGTGTCCTTGTCGGCCACCGCCAGCAGCGCCTCGAGCTTGCCCAGGCGGCGTTCGGTGCGCCAGTCCTTGGCCAGTTCGACCGCTGCGCGTTGCAACTGACCGTGTTTTTCCAGCTTGGCCTCGAACAGTTCGAACAAAGTGAAGGCGTCGGCCGCGGCGCCGGCGAAACCGGCCAGCACCTGGCTATCGCGGCCCAGGCGGCGCACTTTTCGCGCGTTGCCTTTCATCACCGTGTGGCCGAGGGTCACCTGGCCGTCGCCGGCTACCGCCACGCGACCGTTGCGGCGTACCGACAGGATGGTGGTGGCGTGGAAAACATTGGGGTTCTGGCTGGGGTCCATCGTGGCCTCCGGGGTGTTATCAAAGAGGTGGGGACGGCCGAGACCGGTTCAAGCATGACTTGTGGCGGCCTCCTTCTCTCAAAAGATAAGGAGGAATCAGGACTTGCGCTTGGCCCGCGGATGCGCCGCGTCATAGACCTTGGCCAGGTGCTGGAAATCCAGGTGGGTGTAGATCTGGGTGGTGGCGATGTCGGCGTGGCCCAGCAGTTCCTGCACGCCACGCAGGTCGCCGGAGGATTCGAGGATATGGCTGGCGAAACTGTGCCGCAGCATGTGCGGATGCACGTTCTTGAACAGGCCCTGCTTCTGCGCCAGCAGCTTCATGCGGATCTGCACCGCGCGTTGCGAAATCGGGCCGCCATTGCGGCCGGGGAATACCGGCGTGTCGTCCGCGGCCTTCTGTTCATCACGCCAGGCCTGCAGCGCCTTGCGCGCATGCGAACCCACCGGCACCTTGCGCTGCTTGTTGCCCTTGCCCAGCACGGTGACGAAACCACTGGCCAGGTCCAGGTCATTCCAGCGCAAGCCGCAGAGTTCGCTCAAGCGCAGGCCGGAGGAATAGAACAGCTCCAGCAGGGCCCGGTCGCGGAATCCCAAGGGCACGTCGGTCGGCACTTCCACCAGGCGCGAGGCCTCGTCGGCATCCAGTACCTGCGGCAGCTTGCGCGGCGACTTGGGCGCGCGCAATGCAGCGGCGGGACTGGCAGCGATGCGGCCATGCCTCAGCAGCCAGCTGAAATAGCTGCGGCAGGCGGAAAGGCGGCGCTGCAGGCTTTTCGGCGACAGTCCGCGGCGGTGTTCGGCGGCAACGAAGCTGCGCAGCTGTTCGCTATCCAGCGCGGTCAGATCGTCGATGCCCTGTACCGACGCCCATTCACTCAATGCGGTCAGATCGCGACGATAGGCATCGAGTGTGTGCGCCGACATGCGGCGTTCGACCTGGAGGTGGGAGAGGAAGTCTTCGACGCCGGACACGATGATTCTCTCTCGTCATGACCAGCCATGCGGCTGTTGAAAGCCCCGCGCAGGCGGGAATCGCTCTTCGCTTCTTGCCGGAAAACGTCGTGGGCAAGGTACGCTCACGCGAGAGCAAGAGCGATCCCCGCCTACGCGAGGATGACGAGCAAAAGCAAAAGCCTTCGCTTCACCCATCGAACCGCTTCAACGCCACCGCCAGCGCCTCGCCCATCATGCGCAGGAACAGCGTCCCCATGCCCGGGTAGAAACGGTTGCCGTCGCGGCTGCCGACCGCGACCAGGCCCAGGCCGGGCAACGGCAGCAAGGCCGACGACTGCACTTCCTCGGCGCGTGGGCCGTACAGCAGCGCGTTCTTTTCCGGCTGCAGGCGTCCGCAGATCGGTTCGCCGTCCTGCAGGCAATCGCGGAACGAGGCCAGGTGGGTGCTGTTTTCGGCCACTACCTGCAGCCACTCGGTATCGTCCAGGCCGGCGACCGGCTCGAACAACACCACGCGCACCAGGTCGCCGTTGAAATCCTCGGCCAACGACGCGGCCATCGCCCGCACCGTTTCATGCGCCGTGGCCTGCTTCAGCAACGACAGGGTCAACTGATGGGTGCGCACGGCCAGGCGCTCGTTTTCCTGCGCGTTGGCGAACAGGTCGTTGAGGCGCTTGGACAGCTCGCGGTTCTTGTCGCGCAGCACTTCCAACTGGTAGCTCGCCAGAGAGGCGGTCGGGCCGTCCTCGCGCGGCACCACCAGGGTCAGCGCCAGGTCCGGGAACTGCTTGAGGAAGGTCGGATGCCGACGCAACCATGCGGCGATCTCGTGCGCGCCCAGTTTTTCCTGTGTTTCGGTCATTGCTTCCAATCCCCTTCGAATACGAATGCCGCCGGTCCGGACATGATGACCTCGGCGGCGTCATCGGGCCAGCTTATCTGCAGGTCGCCGCCAGGCAGCGAGATACTCACCTGGCGATCGATCGTTCCCCGCCGGATCAGGATCGCGGCCGCCGCGCAGGCGCCGCTGCCGCAGGCCAGGGTCTCGCCGACGCCGCGTTCGTATACGCGCAGGCGCAGGCGATCGCGCGTGACGACCTGGGCGAAACCGATATTGGCCGATTGCGGAAAGACGCTACTGGATTGCAACGCCGGACCGAGCACGACGACGGGCGCTGCATCGACATCGGCCACTTCGATCAATGCATGCGGGTTGCCCATCGACACCGCACCGAAGCTGACGGTTTCGCCGCCGAGTTCGATCGCATAACGATCATGGATCGCGGTGAATCCCGCCAGCGGGATCTTCACCGGGTCGAACTGCGGCACGCCCATGGCGATGGAATAACGGTCTTCACCAAGACGTGTCACGTCATGGGTGGCCAGCGGGCTGTCGACGCGGAAACGATCGCCCTTCGCAACGCCATCGCGCACCAGCCAGGCCGCCACGCAACGCGCGCCATTGCCGCACTGCTGCGAAGCCGAGCCGTCGGAATTCCAGATCCGGTAGGAAGCGACCGCACCCTCGCTGCGCGGCGCCTCGATGGTCAATATCTGGTCGCAGCCGACACCGAAGTGGCGGTCAGCCAGCCGCGAGGCCAGCGCCGCATCCGGCGGCGGAGTGCCGTCGCGCAGGTCGATGACCACGAAATCATTGCCTGCGCCGTGCATCTTGGAAAAGCGCACCACGGCAGCAATGGGAGCCGACGTGTCAGTCATCCTTCGCCGGGATGCGCCGGAGTTTCGGAAGTGTCCCCAGCCTTCGGTTCGGTGGGAACGGCATCCGTCTGCGTACCGTCCACCGGCGGGATGGATTCCGGCGTGGTTTCAGGCGCGGTTTCCGTCGGCGCTTCGATCGGCACCGCCTTCTCCGGCAGGATCAGCGGACCCTTGGCACCGCAACCGGCGAGGAGGGCAAGGAGGGCGGCGGAAAGCGTGATTCGCATGGATTTGTTCATGATCGAAGTATAGCCAGATGGGCATGAACCGGCAGGGTCAGGCGGGTGGCTCGGGGCGCAGCCATAGCCATGTCGCCACCATGGCCATGCAGGCAATGGGCAGGGCCGCCATCCACCAGCGATGGCCGGCAACGGAAAACATGATCGCCAGCAGGACCAGCGCGCAGGCGGCCATCGCCAGCGTCGCTGCCCATTTGGCCCGTCGCGACACTGCGCCTTGCGCCTGCCAGTCGCGGATCATCGGTCCGAAACGCGGGTGCTGGAGCAGGTAGCGATGCAGCCGATCGGAACCACGTGACGCGGCATATGCGGCGATCAATATGAATACCGTGGTCGGCAGGCCGGGCACGAAGATGCCGACGATGCCGGTGCCCAGGCTGGCGTAAGCCAGCAGCCACCAGGCCCAGCGGAAGCGCGAACGTTCGGTCATGGCGACATGATAGGCAGACCCTCGACGGCTTTTGTAGGAGCGGGCCATGCCCGCGAGGCTTTCCGTTGAAGAGCTCGCGGGC
>JBOHXX010000241.1:0-5168 GCA_050737675.1 Pseudoxanthomonas sp. | reverse complement strand
GCTCAACGCCGGCTCGCGGGTGGTGTTCGGCGCCACCGTGACCCTGGCCGACGTGGAAACCGACGAAGAGAAGCGTTACCAGATCGTCGGCGACCTGGAAGCGGACATCAAGCTGGCGATGATCGCGATTTCCTCGCCGCTGGCGCGCGCACTGATCGGCAAGCACGAGGGCGATTCGGTCACCATCGACGCGCCGGCCGGACAGCGCGAGTACGAGATCGTCAGCGTCGCGTACGCAGGCTGACCGGGGGCGACGGATGGCGTCGGCCACGCTGCTGCTGCCCCTGCTTTCGCGCTTCGCCGGCCAGGTGTTGCCAGCCACGTTGGCCAAGGCGCTGGCACAAGCCGATCGTGAAACCGGCGATACAGGCGAGCGCGCGCAGCTGCGCCGCCATTTCCAGCTGATCCCGGACCACTGGCCCATTGCCGCGCTCACCCGCCAGCGTGACGCGGGCGATGCCGCCCAGTCTTCGTGGTTGCGTGTCGATCCTGCCCACGTGGCGCCGGACATGGGCGGCGCGCGCATGCTGTCGCACGGAGAGTCGCTGGCGCTCACTGCCGAAGATGTCGCACAGCTGCTGCCTGCATTACGCCCCTTGTTCGGAGATGCGGGCTTCACACTGGACGCGCCGCACCCTTCGCGCTGGTATCTGCGCCTTCCCCGCGAATCCAGATTGCCCGCGTTTGCGACACCGGACGAAGTGCTGGGCGAGGACCTGTTCGCACACCTGCCCGAAGGCGACCTGGGACGGCGTTGGCGCGCCTTGCTCACCGAGGCGCAGGTCATCCTGCACAACCATCCGTGGAACGCCGTGCGCATCTCACTCGGCAAGCCTGCGGTGAACTCGCTGTGGTTCTGGGGTGCCGGCGTGCTGCCGGATTTCGTGCGCACGCGCTACCGGCAGGTCAAGGGCAGCGACATCCTGTTGCGGTCGCTCGCCAGTGCGGCAGGCGTCCCGGATGAAACGGGCGAGACGGAGGAGGTCGACGCACTGGTGGACCTTCGCCACCTGCGGGACCTGGGCATGCTGGCCCGGGACGCCGTGCAGCCGCTGCTGGAAGCGGTGGGCAAGCGCGAACTGCGATCGCTGAGCCTGGACTTCGAGGATGGCGCGATCTTCGACCTGCGTCGGGAACAACGCTGGCGTTTCTGGCGCAAGCCGCTGTCGAAGCTGGATGCATGACCCAATCCCCAAGGATCCGTCGACGCCAGGTCGACGTGGCAGGAAGCTGGCCCGATTCGATACCGCCCTTGTTGCGCCGTATATATGCGGGACGCGGCGCCACCGACATCGCCCAGGCGCAACCGAAACTCGCGCAGCTGCTGCCTCCCGATTCGCTCGGCGGGCTCGCCGAGGCGACCGCCTTGCTCGCCGACGCCATCGCCGGCAACCGGCACATCGTCGTGGTCGGCGATTTCGATTGCGACGGCGCCACCGCCTGCGCGGTGGGCGTGCGCGGATTGCGCATGCTCGGCGCGACCCGGGTGACGCCCGCCGTGCCCAATCGCATGGTCCATGGTTATGGGCTGTCGCCGGGACTGGTCGCTGAGCTTGCCGGGCTGGAGCCCGACCTGCTGGTCACCGTGGATCACGGCATCGCCTGCCACGCCGGTATCGCGGCAGCGAAGGCATTGGGTTGGCAGGTCCTGGTGACCGACCACCATCTTCCAGGCGAGCAGCTGCCGCCGGCCGATGCCATCGTCAATCCCAACCAGCGCGGCGATGCCTTCCCCAGCAAGATGCTGGCCGGCGTGGGCGTGATGTTCTATGTGCTGCTGGCGCTGCGGAAGAAGCTGCGCGATGGCGGAATTCTTGCCAATGGCGGACCCGATCTTTCCACCTTGCTGGACCTGGTCGCGGTAGGAACCATCGCCGACCTGGTCCCGCTGGACATCAACAACCGTGCGCTGGTCGCTTCGGGCCTGCGGCGGTTGCGCGCGGGGCAAGGCTGCGCGGGACTGCGCGCATTGATCGAGGTGTCGGGTCGCGATGCCACAAGGTTGACCGCAGCGGATATCGGCTTCGCCATCGCCCCCCGGCTCAATGCCGCCGGCCGCCTGGAAGACATGGCCATCGGCATCGAATGCCTGCTCAGCGACGATGCCACCCAGGCCGGGGAGCTTGCGCAGATATTGAACGGCATCAATGCCGAGCGCCGTGGCGTACAGCAACAAATGGTCGATGAAGCCGAAGCTGCGCTTGCGCGACTCGGCGAGGGTGAGGTGCAGGCACCGATCGCGCTCTGCCTGTTCGATCCCGAGTGGCATCCCGGCGTGGTCGGCCTGGTCGCATCGAAGATAAAGGAAAAGCTGCATCGGCCGGTGATCGCATTCGCTCCTTCCGAACCTGGCAGCAACACCTTGCGCGGATCGGCACGCTCCATTCCCGGCTTCCACATCCGCGATGCGCTGGCCGGCGTGGACGCGGCGCATCCCGGGCTGATCGGAAAGTTCGGCGGACATGCGATGGCCGCAGGCCTGAGCCTGGATGAAAGCGAATTCACGCGCTTCCAGGACGCTTTCCGCAAGCAGGTCGAATCCATGATGGACCCCGCCATGCTGCACGCCGAACTGCTCAGCGACGGCGAACTGGCGGCGGACGAGTTCATCGCCGCCAATGCCGAAGAGCTACGCAGCGGCGGTCCCTGGGGCCAGGGCTACGGCGAGCCGCTGTTCGATGGTGAATTCGAAGTGGTCGACTGGCGCGTGGTCGGCGAGCGCCACCTCAAGCTGGTCCTGCGCGTCGATGGCCGCCGCGAAACGCTCAACGCCATCCATTTCGGCGGTTGGCATGAAGCGGAACCCGAATCGCGCCTGCGCCTGGCTTATCGGCTGGTGCCCGACGACTATCGTGGAGGCCAGGCTATCCAGCTGATCGTTGAACATCGCCAAGCGGCAGAAGACCCGGGCGTTGCTTGAGCCCGAACAGCGGCCGCAGCAGGTTGATCCTGCGGATCACGAATTCATGCAACAGCAAACAACCGGCCATCGTGCCCAGTATCACCAGCAGTGGCTCCCATGCCGAACCCAGGCGCAGCGGAATCAGCCAGAACGCGATCGGCACGATCAGGCTCTGGTGCAGGGTGTACCACGGGTACACCGCTTCGGTGGCATAGGGCAGCCAGCGGAACGGCCGATTCAACAATATCCGCCCCCAGCCGAAGATCGCGAGCAATGCGGTCCAAGTGTAGGCCGCCCGGGCCAGGCGTTCAATCGCGGACCAGGGGACATGCAGCAAGGCTGCCGGAATCTCGTCCCAGGATGAATATCTGCCCGCGGCGCGCAGGCCAAGCTCCAGCGCAAGGCAGGCAAGCGCGGCCACCAGCGTGAACCAGCGCCAGCCTTCGATCCGCTGCCAGAACTCCTGCCGGTTGGCGACCGCATAGCCGAACAGGAACAGCGGCAGCGATTCCGCGTGCACGGTCCAGTCGCCGAACAGCGCGTGGGTCTCGGGGAAACGCGGCATCAGGACAAGCAGGCATATCGTCAGCCAGGCAATCGGCAACACCAGCAGCAACCAGCATTGCCATGGGCGGTGGAATGCCAGCCGCCACCGGCTCGCCAGCTCATGCGGCAGAAGCGCGATCAGGGCCGCCAGCAGCATCGTGTAAACCCACAGATAGGCCAGGTACCAGAGGTGGTTCCAGGTGATGCCATGTTCCCAACCGGAAAAACTGCCTTCCGGCCACGGACGCACCTGCCAGTAACGCAGCAGGAACGCGCCGAACCCCTGCGCCACATGCCCGTTGGCGACGCCTTCGCAATAGGCCTGGACCGGCACGATGGCGAACATGCCGAATACCAGCGGCAACAGCACACGCCAGCTGCGCAGCAACGCGAACCGCCCCGGCGCACGCTCCGGCCGGGACAGGCCGATGGCGATACCGGAAATCATGAACAACAACGGCATCCGCCAGCGGTTGAGCGCGATCATCGGCCATTGCAGCCATTCGGCCTGGTAGGCGCTCTTGATGTGGTAGCCCCAATCGGCCACGTAGACCATGGCCACGTGGTAGAGGATCAACAGGCAGAAGGCGATCACGCGCAGGGCATCGATGTCGTGGCGGCGTTGCATGGAAGTTCCGGGTTCTCGGTGATGCACGCAGGTTGGCGGCAGACGCCTTCCTGCCCAAGCGGCAAGGGATCGCGTGACACCCGGGAGTGACGAGTCGCGGAATCGTGGGATGGAATGCGGCGGGCGCAGAGGGCAGGCGGGCTAAAATGCGCGGATGTCGGAGACCCCATCGCGCCCAGCGCCCCAGACCTCGTGGGATCGCTACCTGCCCATGCGCCGCAGCTTCGAGGTCGGCTATTGGCTGGTCTCGTTCTGCCTCAGTGCGGTGGTCAACAGCGTCACCGAGCTCATGGACTACCAGCGCGACGGCCGCGCGATCCGCGCCTGGGAGCCCATGGTGTGGGAGTGGAGCAGCGCATTGGCCTCGCTGGCGCTGGTGCCTGCGGTGCTGTGGTTCACCCGGCGCTACCCGCTGCACTTCGATACCTGGCGCCGACGCCTGCCGCTGTACCTGGCCGGCAGCGTCGCCTGGTCGCTGCTGCATGTACTGGCCATGGTCGGCATGCGCAAGCTGGCTTACGCGCTGCAGGGCGGCAACTACGACTTCGGCGACTGGCCGCGCGAGCTGTTCTACGAATACCTCAAGGATGCGCTTACGTTCGCGGGCATGGTCGTGGCCATCCACGGCTACCGCATGCTGCTGCGCCGCCTGCAGGGTGAGGCGCGGCTGCTGGACGCCCCGGATGCTGGGCCGCCTGTGGAACCGGTCGACCGCCCGGAACGCTTCCTTGTGCGCAAGCTCAACCGTGAGTTCCTGATCGCCACCGACGACATCGAATGGCTGCAGGCATCAGGCAACTACGTGAACCTGCACGTGGCCGGGCGCGACTATCCCCTGCGCAGCACCATCGCCGCCATCGAAGCCAGGCTGGACCCGCAGCGTTTCCGCCGCGTGCAGCGCAGCTACATGGTCAATATCGAGCACGTGGCGTCGATCGAGCCACTGGACAGCGGGGATGCGCGCGTGCACCTCAAGGATGGCACCAGCGTGCCGTGCAGCCGCCGCTACCGGGATGCGCTGAAGCTCGGCTAGGCATGCGGCGGCGGCGCATGGGGCGGGCGTCTGGGCTACAATCGGCAGCCAATTTGCAG
>JBOHXX010000240.1:0-5217 GCA_050737675.1 Pseudoxanthomonas sp. | reverse complement strand
AATCGTCATTTGCCATGCGCAAGGGCGGTTAGCGGTTCAGATGACGACAAGCAGGGGGCATGCATGAATCCATCGCCACGTGCCGGCCGGCGCCAGCGGCTGGCCCAACTTTGCCAGCGCGCGCGCATTGCCTGTCCTGCAGAGGTTGCGGTCGTTGCTGCGCCATGACCTGCGCATCCTGGCTTACCACCGTGTACTGGAGCACGTGGAACCCGATGGCTTCCGGTTCGACGTGGATCTTATCAGCGCATCAGCCGAGGGCTTTCGCCAGCAGATGCTGCATGTACGCGATCACTTCACCCCGCTGCGCTTCGATCAGGTCCTGTCCTATTTGGACGCCGATCAGCGTTTACCGGAGGGTGCGGTACTGGTGACTTTCGATGATGGATATGACGACAACTACCGGGTGGCCTTCCCGATCTTGCGGGATCTAGGAATGTCAGCCATGTTTTTTGTTTCTACTGGGCATATCGATTCCGGCGAACCTTACATCTACGACTGGCTGGTGCACATGGTCTGCACCACCACTGCCAGAGTGCTGCATGCGCCAGAGCTGGGGGTGGAATGGGAAATTCCAGCCAGCTTGGGTGAAAGGCGCGAGTTGGCCGCCAAACTGCTGGATCACTTGAAGAGCCTGGACGACGCTGGGCAATCGACGCTGATCGGCCGGCTGGAGAAGGAATGGAACCTGCCACGTGGCGCCGGCCACGTGGATTGCAGGCCCATGACATGGGACCAGTTGCGGGAGATGGACCGCGGAGGCATGGAGATTGGCTCGCATGGAGTAGGCCATCGCATGCTTGCCAAGCTGCCCTCCCCGCAGATGACCGAAGAAGTGGTGCAGTCCAAGTTGGCCCTTGAGCGCGAACTCGGCGTCCCTGCGCACGTAATGTCCTATCCGGTAGGCGGCCACGACGCCTTCGACACCGAGACGGTGGAGGTGGTACGCGCCGCCGGTTTCCGCATGGCCTGCAGCTATGTCTCCGGTTCCAGCGGGATCGCAGCTGAATCACGCTATTCGATGCGTCGCCTGCCGGTGGAGCGGGAGATGGACCGTGCCTGGTTCGAGGCGATGGTGTCCGTGCCCGAATTGTTCAGCTATTCGTCGCGCTTCCGCACAGGTTGACAGGGGCAGCGCACGACGATGTTCATTTTCATGATGATCTACCTGGTCCTGGTATTGATACGACCACAGGACTATCCTGCGGTGGTCGACTCCCCGGGGCCGCCGCTGCAGCCGATCGCATTGATCGCAGCTTTGCTTTTCTGGCTGTTTTCGGCGCGTAAGACATTCGCCGCGCCGCACTTCATCCTTGTACCGGTGTTCTTGCTGGTGGCGATGATCTCCCAGGTCGTCAATGGCTGGGCGGGCGGTGCGCTGGTGGTGTTCTCCACTTTTGCCCCGGTTGTGCTGGCCTTCGTGCTGCTGTCCAACGCGGCCAATACGCGCAGCCGGCTGCGTACCACCATGGGCGTATTCGCCATCTGCGCAGGCGTGCTCGCGTTGCATGGCATCGAGCAATCGGTAACCGGCGTTGGCTGGACTGGTATCGAGATGTCGCAAGAAACGCGAATCCAGTACGTCGGCATCTTCAACGACCCTAATGACCTGGGCATGCTGTTCGTGATGTGCCTGCCGATGGCTTTCTATCTGGCCGGTCGTGGCGGCTTGCTGGGGCTTCGCCGTATTTTCTGGTGGGCGGTGGCAGGCCTGATGCTCTACGGGATATTCCTGACTGATTCCCGCGGCACGTTGCTGGGTGTTGTCGCAATGTTCGGAGTATTCGTATGGCAGAAGCGCGGTCCGGTGACGGCTGGCGTACTGGGTGCAGGCGTGCTGGCGGTACTGATGGCTTTGCCATCGCGCATGCAGGACCTGGATGTGTCGGAAGAATCGGCCGCGGGGCGCGTGGATTCCTGGTACGAAGGTCTCCAGATGTTCATCAGCGATCCGCTGTTTGGCATCGGGGCGGGAAACTATACCGATATCAATCCGCTGACTGCGCACAATTCCTTCGTATTGGTGCTGGCGGAAACGGGCATCATCGGATTCACCATCTGGTTGGCTATCGTCGGCTACAGCTTCCGCATGGTGCTGGCGGTGATGCGTCGCGGTGACGAAATCATGGATGACGTGCCTGCCGACGTCCCCGACGAGCGGGTGGTTGGCGAGTGGCGCGATGACCGTGCCATCACCATGACCCTGCTGTTGTCCTTGGCCGGCTTCTTCGTTGCGGCATTTTTCCTTAGCCGGAGCTACGTCATAATCCTGTATTTGTTGGTGGCCATGGTGGTGGCGCACTACCTGCGTATGCGCGGAACCTATCCGAGCCTGCCTGCGTTTGCCTTGGACAAGGATCTGGTGCGCTGGCCCGTCTACGCCGTGATCGGGGTGGTATTCCTGTATGTCATGGTCAAGGTATTGCTGGCATCACTATGAACACCCGTGCCCACACCTTGCGCAATACCCTTTTTTCTTCGGTAGGGCTGTATACCGAATACGTACTGGGCATGCTGACTTCGATCATCATTGCCCGTCACCTGGGTCCGGAGGACTTCGGCGCCTATAGCATGGTCATATGGTTGGTGGCCATGGGCGTGGCCATCACCAACTCCGGTACGGCCAGTGCGGCGATCAAATTCGTGGCCGAGTTGCGCGGTTCCGGGCGTGAAGAAATGATCCCGGTTCTACTGGATTCATTGCGGCGGGCACAGCGGCTGTTCCTGCTGTTCGTTCTGCTGGCCGGCGCGGTGCTCTTCATGTGTGCGGGCGGGCGCGTGGAAGCGGGCATGAGCCGCTGGGCGCTGCTGGGCTTTCTGGTGGTGGCAATCAGCCTGCGTTCGTCCTATATGTTCAACATCGGCGTGGCGAAGGGTTTCGAGAATTTTCGCGCCACCGCCATCGTGTCGCTGGTTTCCACGCCCCTGAACCTTGCGCTGGTGATCGTATCCTGGTTCTTCAATGCCTCTGTCGAGTGGCTGCTGGCGATATTCGTGGTTTCCAGCTTCGTGTTCTTCTTCATGTCCTACCGGCAGGTGAAGCCACTGATGCCTGAGCGAAAATCCGGCACCAAGCTGCCGGAAGTGCTTTTGAAGCGGGTCCGCAGGCACATGGTGTGGACGGCGTTGACCGTGTCGGTCGGCTTCCTGGCCGCCAGTGAGATGGAGGTCTTGTTTCTGAACCTTTATGCCGATTCCCATGCGGCTGGACAGTTCAAGGTGGCTTATCAACTGGGACAGGGGGCGGCGATGCTGGTGCCGGGCGTATTCGGAGCGCTGTTGCTGCCGATGATGGCCAGTGCACTTAGCCAAGGTCGTGAAATCGCGGGCCGCCGGTTCATAGCCAGCACGGGTTATTTGGCCTTGCTTGCGATGCCACTGGTCGCATTCGGGGCGGTGTTTTCGAGCACGATCATCCACCTGCTGTACGGAAATGCCTATGATCTGGCGGCTACTGCGTTCGCATTCTGCCTTGCCGCCGCATCGATCAGCACGATTACCTTGGGCGGTTCAAGCCTGCTGGTCAGCGCCGATCGCCAGCGCAGCATCCTGTTGATGGTGATCGGCTGCGCGTTACTCAAGGTATTGCTGGATGCGGTGCTCATCGCCAAGTTCGGGTTGTCAGGTGCGGTGGTTGCCTATGTCGCCGTGACGATGGTGAATGCAATTGCAGTGATGGCGCTTGCGATCAAGGTGAGCCATGCCATGCCCGATTGGGCAAGGCTGGGGCGCATCGTCCTGGCAGCGGCATGCGCAGGGTTGGCCACGCTGCCACTCCACGGGCACCTGCCACCGCTGTTGGAAGTGATTGTGGGCGGTATCGTGCTGGCTGCGACCTACCTGCCCATGACCATGCTGCTGAGATGCTGGAGCCGTGGCGATATAGGACATATGCAGCAACTGTACCGACGCTATGCTCCCGGAAATCCAATCGTTGGCGCGCGCTTCCTTGATTGGGCGTACTGGCGTGCGCACGAACGGGGCGTGCCGTGAGCGGATTATATGGGCCTCTGTTCAGGCGCGTCCTTTTCCCTGTCTATGAATCGGGCTTGCGAGGACGCAAGACGCTGTCTTATCTGCGCGAGTACGAACATAGCCAGTGGCTGGCCCCGGAGCAAGTGGAAGCGCTGCAATGGGTAAAATTGCAGCGTCTGATTTCGCACTGCTGGAACCACGTGCCGTATTACCGGGAGCGTTGGCAGCCGCTCGGGATAAATGCCCCGGAGGACATCCGTAGCGCGGCCGATTACTCACTCCTGCCGGTATTGCGCAAGCCGGAGATCCGGGAGAATTTCGAAAAATTGATAGCAACGTCATACCAGTCGGAAATGCTCTACAAGACAACGGGCGGATCCACCGGGGAACCGCTCCGGTTCGGCTACACGCGGGAAAGCTATGAGCGCCGCCTGTCGATCATGTGGCGAGGCTATGGCTGGTCGGGCGCACGCCTGGGCCAGCCCACGCTATACCTGTGGGGCGTGCCGGTGGGTGCACAGAAGCGCAAGGAGCGCATCTACCATGCCGCCTTCAATCGCCGCATGTTGAGTGCATTCGAGATGAGCGAGACGCGTATGGCCGAATATGCGGATGCCATTGATCGCTTCCGCCCCGAGACGCTGGTTTCCTACGTTGCTCCCATCGTCAAGCTGTCAGAATGGCTGATTGCCAATGGTCGTCGCATCCATCGGCCGCAACGTATTCTGGGTGCGGCCGAATCCTTGCACGAGTCGCAACGCGAAATCATCGAGAGGGCCTTCGGCTGTCCTGCCTACAATACCTATGGATGCCGTGAGTTCATGCTGATCGCTGCCGAATGTACCCACCGCGGAGGACTCCACGTCAATGCCGATCATCTCAGGGTGGACTTGGAAGGACTGCACCTGCCAGGTGGCGATTCGGACCCGCGCGAGGTGGTGATCACCGATCTGCATAACTACGGCATGCCGTTGTTGCGCTACGCCAATGGCGATCTGGCTACGCTCGATACAGGTACCTGCAGTTGCGGCCGCGGACTGCCGTTGCTGTCCAGCGTCGATGGGCGAAAGCTCGATGCCCTGCGTACCCGTGATGGGCGCTACGTGCCGGGTGAATACATAGTCTATGCGTTTCTGTATGCCGTCGGAGTCAAACGTTATCAGGTAGTGCAGAAGCAGCTGGACGAGTTCGAGATCCGCATCGTGCGTGACCGCGACTTCCAGGATTCGACCATCGACCATG
>JBOHXX010000239.1:0-5252 GCA_050737675.1 Pseudoxanthomonas sp. | reverse complement strand
ACCGCCATCGGCAGCCTTGTCGCGGATGTTTGTCGAGATGCGCTGTCCTCACGCTTGTGATTCTTGCATGGCTTTCCTCTCACGCCTCGTCAAGGCGCCCGAGGAAAACCGAAGAAGGAGAAAACCATGAACCTCCATGCGAAGGCCATGCCAAAACTATCCGTGCTTGCCTTGTACCTCGTTTCGGCCTGCCTGCTGCCCGCCTGCGCCGGTGGCAGTGCTGGCGGAATGGTGCAGACACCGCCAGCGCAGCCACCACCACCACCACCTCCTCCTCCGCCGCCGCCCTCGCCGATTAGGACTCTTGAGCTACCGCTTGCTCCGCCTGCCGAGGCCCCGCCTGCGGCACCGGCGTACAACGACCCGTCCGATCCGGCTTTCATCAACTACATCAATTCCCTCCGGGAAACGCTCGGCGAGCAGTTCTCGTACGACGCCACGTCCGGCGACTATCGGATCCGCCTGGTGGGAACGGATTCGGTTGGCTCGCTGGGCGCTAGCAGCACCGCAGGTACGCTCACCACCCAGGGCGAGGGACAGCTGTGGGTGTTCGGGAATAGCCGGTTCGATGGTGGTACGCGCGTGGAGGCGGGCTCACTGGGCATCGGCGGGAACCTCTTCTCGGATGTGGATATCGCAGCTGGCGCGATGGTTGAGATGCAGGGCGACATCATCGGCGATGTCGACAACCACGGCATCCTGGACCCAACCGGCGATAGCGGCTCGTATGACGCCTTCTTCGAAGGCGATATCTTCGGGAACTACAGCCAGTCCCCCGAGGGAATGTTGCGGGTCTTGTTCGGGGTCGAAGGCGACAATCCGGCAACCCCGCTGCTGACCATCACCGGCACGGCCGCGCTGGACGGGGAATTGCAATTCCGTTCGCACGGTTACATTCCTGCCGGCGGGTATCTCGAGTGGATCATCCATGCCTATGGTGGTGTCAACGGCCAGTTCGCCCGCTGGACCACGGATTCCAACTACCAGCTCCCGCTTTTCATCACCGGCGAGTTGCGATACGGGCCCAATGATGTCTACCTGCTGGCCTCGCGGGTATCGACCCAGGCCACGATGGTCGCTGCCGGCGTTGGCGATGCGCTCACCCGGGGCACGGCCGGCAATATCGACCATGCCCTCGATGTTGGCGATGGCCTGGCCGCGCTGCCCGAGGCCTCGTTGTCCACAACGCAACGCCAGTTTCTTCGGTCAGCCGCTTCAATCCAGGACATACGGGACTACGACCAGGCGGCCAAGACATTCGACAGCTTGTCCGGACACGGGCATGTCGCCGTCGTGGATGCGCTGTTGCAAGAGGTGGTGGACTCCGGCGCGCGATCGAGCATCCATGCCAACGACTTGCGCCCGGGTGTGCAAGGCGGCGCCTGGTCCGCACAACCTGCCCTGGTTTCCGGCGCGACCGGTACGTTCCGCGAGGCACGCACCGCGGGTTACGACCAGTGGCTGGGCGACCGCCTTCTGCTGGGTGGCAGCTTCGGCTGGACCCAGGGCAACCTGCA
This sequence comes from Pseudoxanthomonas sp., assembly GCA_050737675.1. Classification (GTDB taxonomy): domain Bacteria; phylum Pseudomonadota; class Gammaproteobacteria; order Xanthomonadales; family Xanthomonadaceae; genus Pseudoxanthomonas_A. The sequence continues at coordinate 3,735 of JBOHXX010000239.1, read as the reverse complement.
GTTCGACCGTTCTGGCGGCAGCGCGCGCAGCCGGTCGCCGCAATGGAACCTGTACCTGCAGCGCCGCGGCGATAACGGCGCCTATGCGATGGGCGAAGTCGGTTACGCTCGCCACCAACTCGATCTTGACCGCCCCATCGACCTTGGATTGGCAGTGCACAGTGCGAGATCCGAGCGCAACCTGGAGATGACCCATGCCTACCTGGAAGCAGGCCGCGAGATTCGGGTGGGCGACGGCCAACTGACGCCGTTCGTTGCAGTGAGCCATGCAGCGCTGCGTGGCGACGGTTTTGTCGAACAGGGCGATACCGGCTTCGAGCTCATCGCGCAATCCTCGCTTCATCAACGCACCAGCGGTGATGTGGGCTTCCGCTACGCCAGGCATTGGCGCTGGGGCGACAGCCAATGGCTGCAACTGGACCTCGGAGCCGGTTACCAGCGCCTGCTCGGTGCAAGCGACGACATGCGCGCCGCATTCACCGGTACGCCGGGAGCCGAGTTCGATGTCAACGGCCTGCCGCGGGGGCGTGGCAACGGCTGGCTGGAAATGAACCTCACCGGCGGCAGCGACGACCGCTGGTCGTGGCTTCTGGACTATGACAATCGCGGCAGCAACCAGACGGCGTCGCTGGCTGTCAGGCTTGGATTCTGAAACCCTTGATAAAAGCCACGGCATCCCCGCATGGGAGATCATTCGACATGAAAAACAACCTTCTGTCAGCGACCCTGCTTTTCGGCATCGCACTCGCCGCGAATGTTTCCGCTGCGCCTCCCACCAGCAAGAAAATAGTGGCCGGCCCGGTCGTGGCAACTGGCAGCGGCATCACCGGCTCGTTCAAGGTGGTGGAAGACCGCTCCGGGATTCCTTCCACGGGAACCGGCGGCGCCTGCCTTGTTTTCAGCAAGCACCGTCGCGGCGGGCCGAGCTGCAAGGCCGATAGCGACTGCGCACTTGCCCCTGAGTTCACCGGAGGACATGGCTATTGCCTCCTGTCGAAAGGATTCCCCAGCCCGTCCAAGCAGGGGAAATGCTGGATGCGCCCCGCCGAAACGCCAGAGGCACCCTATTGCCGGCGTTCGACGTCCACACCCAACCCGCTGGATCAGGACATTGGCCTGCCGGTTGATGCGACGGGCAATCTTCGCCCCGTGGCTGGCGCCAAGCCGGGCTGGTGGCGCGTCCACGCATGCCTGAACGGAGCTGCCGGGGCATGCGCTGATTCGGTGAATCCGGACAAGATGACCCACGATGGCCCGCCCAGGAGAATCCCGTGACCCACCCTCCCGCGCGGGAGTTGATTGCGTCCGGCGGTATCTGCCTTGTCATGCAACCCTTCGTCGACCAGTGCGCGCAGTTCGAACGCCACGTCGTTGCGTTGCCTGCGCGGCAATTGCATGGCTACGTCGGTGACGCAGGACTCGATCACGTCATCTGCATCCATCGTCAGTCCTCTTTCAGGAGTCGGCCCATGGCGCCATTCATGTCCTGCCATGAATCGGCCGGCTTTTCGAGCAATTCCGTCCGCCTGCATTCAACGCGTAGTATCGAGCTCAAATTTCCCGAAAGCATCCACATCACCCATGGGTAGCATGGTAAATAAACCCCTCTGCTACCCCGGGTTTATTGCCCTGGCAGGGCGCCGGGCATGCGCGGCAATGGCCGGATGCGCACGGCACGGTAGCGGCAGATGTCGACGTTGCGGTAGACCATCGCCTGGCCATTGAGGAACGTGAAGCGCAGGTCGTACCTGCAGCTTCCACCGGCGACCTCCACCGTGGCAGAATCGCCGCCACCGCGCAGGGGAACGCCAAGCGGCGCTTCGCGGAACGTATCGCTGCCCGGGATGGCGATCGCGAACGCAGTGACGCTGTCGTGCGCGCGGTTGATCAGGTCCACGTAATGCGTGGGTTCGTTGGCACTGGCCTGGACGGCGGTGGCGGACAGTAGGCCCGCAAGGGCGAAACGGATCAGGAACATGGCGATGGTCTCCGGCTGGATGGGTGATCGCCGGGTATCGCGTGCGACGCATCGCACAAGCCGGCGCGTCCATCAGGCCGGCATAGCGGCCTCCGGGAAAGCGATCCGGGACGAATCGTCGCTGCGCCGTTGCCAATCGTAATGGCGCGCCACGGAGCTTTGCAGCGGGTCGCATGGCGCATACGATGCCGGCGTCCCCGCTCGAATCACTCCCATGAAGATCCGCCTCGGCAGCACCGAAATAGGCTTTGCGCGCTACCTGGGCCTGTGGTCGGCCGTGATGGTGGTGTTCGCGGTACAGGCGTTCTTCAACGATGCCTCCAACGGAATGGGGTGGTCGATCTTCGACTACCTTCGCTGGTCCATGATCCAGTGGTACGTCTGGGCCGCGCTGGCTCCCTACGTGTTCCGCTTTTCCGAACGCCACCCGATCCAGCCACCGTTGCGACTGCGCTCGCTGGGCACGCACCTGTTCGCCAGCGTGGGCGTGACCCTGGTCGCGATCATCATCGGCGCGATGGTGTCAACGCTGTTCGAACCCAGCGGCTTCATGGAGCAGCTCTGGCAATTCGCCAGCAAGCATTTCGCCATCGGCATGCTCACCTACTGGGCGCTGGTGGCGATCCAGCAGGCCGTGCATTTCCAGGCTGAAAAGGCACGCCGCGAAGTCGAAGCCAGCCGCCTGGCCACCGAACTGGCGCAGTCGCGACTGCAGGTACTGAAGACGCAGCTGCAGCCGCACTTCCTGTTCAACACGCTGCACGCCATCGTGACCCTGCTCGACGACGACACGCCCGCGGCCGAAGACATGCTGTTGCGACTGAGCGAACTGTTGCGTGCTTTCCTGGAAGACTACGACGGCCAGGAAATCACCCTGGAACGCGAACTCGCCCTGCTGGACCTCTACCTCGGCATCCAGCGCAAGCGCTTCAAGGACCGCCTGACCACGCAGATCTACGTCGCACCCGGCATGCTGCATTGTGCGGTGCCGAGCCTGCTGCTGCAGCCGATCGTCGAGAACGCGATCCGCCACGGCATCGGCCAGCGCGTGGGCAGCGACCGCATCGAGATCGAAAGCCGCCGCGAAGGCGACACCCTGTGCATCGAGGTGCGCAACCACAACAGCACGCTGGAAACCAACGCCGCCGGCACGGGCCACGGCATCGGCCTGTCCAATACGCGATTGCGGCTGAAGGAGCTCTACGGCGATGCGGCGGAGATACGCCTCGACATGCTATGGCCCGAAGGCGTGGCCTGCCGCGTACGCCTTCCATTCCGCGAACTGGAAGCAGCGGAAGAAAATCCGGAGCACGTGGCCGCATGACGATTTCCGCGCTGGTGGTGGACGACGAGCCGATAGCGCGCCACGCCATCGTGCGCCTGCTGCGCGCGGATCCGGAAATCGAGCTGTTGGGCGAATGCGGCGACGGCGCTTCGGCGGTGATCGCCATCCGCAGCCAGTCGCCCGACCTGGTGTTCCTGGACATCCAGATGCCTGCGATGACCGGCATCGACGTGGTCGCCACCCTGGGCGCCGACAGCATGCCCGCCACCATCTTCGTCACCGCCTACGAGCAGTACGCCGTGCGCGCGTTCGAGGCCAATGCCGTCGACTACCTGGTCAAGCCTTTCAGCCGCGAGCGCTTCGCCGAGACGCTGCAGATCGTCAAGCTCGCCTTCACCGAGGAACGCTTCTCGTGGAGCGGCAAGTACTTCACCTACGAGAATGTGCGGCTGGCACCGAAGCCGTGGCGCAC
>JBOHXX010000238.1:0-5258 GCA_050737675.1 Pseudoxanthomonas sp. | reverse complement strand
AACACGGCGAAGACCACCGCGATCAGCGGCTGCGCCAGGTAGAACGGCTTCCAGCGCTGTTCGGGGAAGATCCGCAGCAGGCCGTAACCGACGTCGTCGTCCATGCCGCGCACGTTGGTGTAGGTGTGGTGGCGGAAGTTGTGCGTGTAGCGCCAGTTCTCGCTGGTGCCGGCGATGTCCCACTCGTAGGTCTGGCCGTTGAGGTGCGGGTCGCCCATCCAGTCGTACTGGCCGTGGATGACATTGTGGCCCAGCTCCATGTTCTCCAGGATCTTCGACAGCGCCAGCAACAGGGTGCCGACGATCCATGCCGGCAGCAGGATGGCGGGAACGAAGGCGCCGGCGAACAGCAGCGCGCGCCCCGCGATTTCCGTGTAACGCACGGCCTTGACGATGCGGCGGATGTAGTTCGCATCCGTCTGCCCCAGGCGGGCGGTGGTGCGGGCACGCACAGCTTCGAGTTCGGCGGCGAAGCCGTCGAGTTCGGCCGGGGTCAGTGCGCGGTTTTTTATCTTATGGGTCATGTGCGGATTCAGAGATCGAGTACGAGGTCGCTCACCGCGCTGCTGATGCAGAGCTTGAGCGCGGAGACGGGTTCACCGGCAAGATCGCCGGTATTGAGGTTGCGCGTGGTCCCGGATGACTTGCCGCAGGCGCAGGTGTTGCAGATGCCCATGCGGCAACCGGAAGCCGGTTTCAGCCCTTCCGCTTCCAGCGCGTCCAGCAGGGACTGGCCACGCGCGAGGGTCAAGGTGCGGCCGCTGGCGGCCAACGTGACCTGCACGTTGCCGCTGTCTTCGACCACCCGCGGCCGCGGAGTGAAGGCTTCGGCATGGAACGTGGGCGCGCTGGCGGAAAACAGCGATCGGGCGGTGTCCACGAAACCACCCGGCCCGCAGGCGAAGACGTGGCGTTCGCCGGCGGCGTCGAGCAATGAATCGATCAGCGCGCGATCGATGCGGCCGCAAGTTTCGTCTTCGATCAGTTCCGCTTCCCGCGTCAACGCGAAGTGGACCTTGAAGTTGGCATGGGTCGCGGCCAGCGCGCGCAGTTCCGCGACGAAGCAGAGTTCCTCGCGGTTGCGTGCCCAGTAGACCAGGTCGAGAGGCACCGGCATGCCTTGCGCGGCGAGCGTGCGGACCATCGCCATCAGCGGAGTGATGCCGCTGCCGGCGGCCAGGAACAGCCAGCGGCCGTCAAGGCGTTCCGGCACGGCCATGTCGCCGAAGGCGGCGCCGAGCTCCAGCACATCGCCGATCCGCGCCTCGCGGCATAGATGCTGGCTGAGCTTGCCGCCCTCGATGCCCTTCACGGTGATGGCGATGCGGCCATCCGCACGGGCTGGCCCAGTCAGGCTGTAGCTGCGGGTCACCCGGCTGCCGTTGATCTCGGCGCTCAGGTTGAGGTGCTGGCCGGGCTGGAAGCCGCGCCAGTGGCGGTTGGGCTTGAGCACCAGGGTCACGGCGTCGCGGGAAGCCTGCTCGCGGGCGACCACGCGGGCCAGCGGGCGCTCCCAGGACCAGGCCGGATTGAGCCGGGAAGCCCAGAAATCGAATACGGACGGGGCCACGACAGGCTTGAGCAGGCGCCTGACACGGCTGGCCGGGGACTGGGGAGGCGGGTTCAGACGGGCATTCATGGGCTCACTATACGGATGCAGATACAATTGTCTATACAACTGTATATCTCATTCAGCCGATATGATGCCCCCATCACCTTTCAATGGCATGACGGCCCTCGTGAGCCCTACCGACACCCTTGCCGATACCGAGCACGCTGCCCCGCGCAAGGCGGCGATCTCGCGCGACGACCTGATCGCGGCGGCACTGAAGCTGGTCGGCCCGCACCGCAGCCTGTCCACCCTGAGCCTGCGCGAGGTGACCCGCGAGGCCGGGATCGCGCCGAACAGCTTCTATCGCCAGTTCCGCGACATGGACGAGCTGGCGGTGGCGATGATCGACCTGTCCGGGCGCTCGCTGCGCAAGATCATCGGCCAGGCCCGGCAGCGCGCGACCACCGAACGCAGCGTGGTCCGCGGCTCGCTGGAAACCTTCATGGAACAGCTACGCGCCGATGACAAGCTGCTGCACGTGCTGTTGCGCGAGGGCACGGTGGGCTCGGACGCGTTCAAGCAGGCGGTGGACCGCGAACTCAATTTCTTCGAAGAGGAATTGCAGATCGACCTGGTTCGCCTGGCCGCCGCGGACAATGCGCGGCTGCACGAACCCGCTCTCGTGGCCAAGGCGATCACCCGCCTGGTTTTCGCCGCCGGCGCCAGCGCGATGGACATGCCGCCGGAAAAGGATCCGGAACTGATCGAACAACTCTCGCAGATGCTGCGCATGATCATCACCGGCTCACGGGCGATAGCCGCAGCCAGCAACGCATAGACGAAACACTCACTCGAGGGGATGACGGACATGAACCTGCTGGCAGTCGTGGTCGCGGCGCTTTCCAGTTTCCTGGTCGGCGGGCTCTGGTATTCGCCGGCATTGTTCGGCGCGGCATGGAATCGCGAATCCGGGCGCGACCCCAAGGGCGAAACCGGCGGCCATCCCGCGAAGGTGTTCGGGGTGAGCTTCCTGTTCTCGCTGGTCGCCGCTTATCTCTTCGCCTGGTTGCTTGGCCCCAACCCGCCACTCCATATCGCGCTTCACCATGGACTGCTGGTCGGCGCAGGCCTGGTCGCGGCCAGCTTCGGCATCAACTACCAGTTCGCCAACCGCAGCTTCAAGCTGTGGCTGATCGACGGGGGTTACCACACGGTGCAGTTCGTGTTGTTCGGGTTGGTGCTGGGGTTGTGGCATTGAGTGATCTGGTGTTTTCTGGATCGCAGTCAATCCGTTAATTACGCAGCACGCATCGGAGCGCGTAATGATTCGCGTAGTTGCTCATGATCCCGCCTGGTCAACCTGGTTCGAGGCCGAAGCCGAGCGGATTGCGGAAGCCGTGGGTGAGGCCGTAGTTCGGATACACCATATCGGCAGCACTGCGATTCCGCAGACGAAGGCGAAGCCAATCATCGATATCTTGATGGAGGTCACTTCGCTCGGCGTCCTGGACCGGAAAGCACCAATGCTTGAAGCTCTAGGCTACGAGGTAATGGGCGAGTTCGGGATTCCGGACCGTCGCTATTTCCGCCTGGACGATTCCGATGGAACGCGGACGCATCAGGTCCATGCATTCGAGGCGGGCGTACCGAATGTCGTTCGCCATCTTGCTTTCCGGGATTACATGCGGGCACACCCTTCGGTAGCCGGGGAATACGGCGCACTGAAGGAACGCTTGGCCAATGCGCATCCACACGACAGGGCCATGTACGTGGATGGCAAGGATGGGTTCGTCAAGGAGTACGAAAGACGCGCTCTGCTCTGGGCAAGCAATATCGGCGTTGTGCCAGCCGCATAGCAGGTCTCGTAGGGTGTCCAAAGGTGAGAGGGGCTGGGGTGAGGGTACGGCGGAGCAGTGGTGGCCAGACTTCGATAGCTTCGGCGTACCCTCATCCGCCGCTTCGTGCCACCTTCTCCCGGCGGGAGAAGGGATTCAGAGCGGCAACGCGCGTGCAATCAACGCATCAATATAGTCGCTGGCAGGCAAGGTGCCGTATGCCAGGCCATGCTCACCGCCCAGTCGGCTGCGGACGAACAAATTCGCCGCCAGACTTCCGGAACCCAGCAATACCGCAGCCTGCAACGCCAGGGCGAGCCGCTCCACCAGCCAGCGTGCGCCGATCTCTTCGACCGAGCCCGCGAGTAGAGCCGCCCGCAACTTCGCCACATACGCATCGAATATCGCATCGCGGCCACCCACGGCTTCCAGCTCCGCCAGCAGCGCAGCGCCGGTTTCCGGTTCCCGCGACAACGCCCGCAACACATCCAGGCACTGGATGTTGCCGCTGCCTTCCCAGATGGAATTGAGCGGCGCCTGCCGGTACAGGCGCGGCAGGATCGATTCCTCGATGTAGCCGGCGCCACCCAGGCATTCCTGCGCTTCGTTGACGAAAGGTGGCGCGCGCTTGCACAGCCAGTACTTGCCGATGGCGGTGGCGATGCGCGCGAACGCTGCCTCTGCGGCATAGCTTGGCGCCGCATCCACCGCCCGCGCAACGCGCAACGAGAATGCGAGCGCCGCTTCGGATTCCAGCGCCAGGTCGGCCAGCACATTGCGCATCAGCGCGTGCTCCACCAATGTCTTACCGAAGGTGACGCGATGGCGCGCGTGGTGGATCGCCTGGGCCAGGGCCATGCGCATTTCCGCGGCGGCGCCGAGCATGCAGTCCAGGCGCGTGAACATGACCATCTCGATGATCGTGGTGACCCCGCGCCCTTCCCCGCCGATGCGACGTGCCCAGGCGCCGCAGAACTCGATTTCGGAGGATGCATTCGACCAGTCGCCCAGCTTGTCCTTCAGCCGCATCAGGTGGAATGCGTTCTTTGCACCATCGTCGAGCCGACGCGGCAGCAGGAAACAGGTCAGTCCGCCGGGTGCCTGTGCGAGAACGAGGAAGCCATCCGACATCGGCGCGGAAAAGAACCACTTGTGCCCGACCAGCGAATACTCGCCCTCGCCCGCCAGCGCAGTCGCGACGGTCGCGTTGGCGCGCACGTCGGAGCCGCCCTGCTTCTCGGTCATGCCCATGCCCAGGGTGATGCCGGGCTTCTGCGCGAGAGGCACGTCGCGCGCGTCGTAGGAAGGCGCCGCCGCCTTGTCCGCCCACTCGCGCAAGGCGGGTTCGCGACGCAGCACCGGCACCGCGGCATGGGTCATGGTCAAGGGGCAACTGGTCCCGGCTTCCACCTGGTGGTGCAGGTAGCTCAAGGCCGCGCGGGCGACCTGCGCGCCTGCTTGCGGCTGGTGCCAGGACAGGCCGGCGACGCCATGTTCCTTCGCCGCCTGCATCAGCCGGTGATAGGCGGGATGGAATTCCACCGTGTCGATGCGATGGCCGAAGCGGTCGTGGGTCTTCAGCCGCGGCTTGTCGCGGTTGGCGTCGAAGCCGATGCGGTACAGCTCGTCGCCGGCGAGTCGTGCATATTCCGAGAGTCTCTCCTCAAATGCGGCTGCGCCTTCGCGCATCACCGCCTCGCGCAGCACTACGTCATCGGCCCACAGATCACGCGGCTCGAACGGCGGCGGCTGGTTGTCGACGTTGTGGGTTTCGAATGGCGGCAGGTTGTTCACGGCATCACCGCACCCCCGATTCTAGCCACGTAGGAGCGCCCCATGGGCGCGATGCTCTAGTTTTGTCGGTCCGAGCT
>JBOHXX010000237.1:0-5287 GCA_050737675.1 Pseudoxanthomonas sp. | reverse complement strand
GTTTTCAGCTCGGCCAGGGTGAAATCCTCGGTGAACCAGCCACCGACCTTCTCGCCATCGATCGACTTGCGGGTTTTGCGCGAAGCGAATTCCGGGTGATCGGCGACGTCGGTGGTACTGCCGATCTCGTTTTCGTGGCGGGCGACCAGAAAGCCGTCCTTCGTGCTGACCAGGTCCGGTTCGATCGCATCGGCGCCGTCTTCGATCGCCTTGGAATAGGCGGCCAGGGTGTGTTCCGGGCGCAGGGCGCTGGCGCCGCGATGACCGATGACGAGGACCGCCTTGCGGGTGCTGTCGGGCATGGAAGGTTCGGCGCTCCTGGCGCAGGGAATGATCGCGATCGTGGCCAGCATGAGGACCGGGATCGCGGCGACGAAAAGACGGACAGGGAAGTGGGTCATCGGCTGGGTCGGTTGGGGCGGTGGCTGCAGTCTGCAGCTGGCAGGCTACCGAATGATGGCCGCGAGCAGGCGCAGGCTATCTGCGTACGCTATCGTATGGAAACCAAGGAATCTGCTTCCCTCATGACTTCGTCCCGTCCCGTCCTGACTTTCGCCATTGCCGCGGCCGCAGTCGGCGCCATTGCCGGCGCGTTGCTCGGCGGTCCATGGATCTGGCTGCACTACGCGTGCAAGCCACTGGCCACGGTGCTGCTGTTGCTGTTGGCCGCACGCGCGGTGGCGCCGGTGTCGGCGCGCTACCGCCGCACGATCCTGCTCGGCCTGGCGTTCTCTCTGCTCGGCGACATTTTCCTGATGCTGCCGGTGGACCTGTTCCTAGCCGGGTTGGGTGCGTTCCTGCTGGCCCACCTCTGCTACATGACTGCGTTCTTCGCCGGTTCCGATACGCGTATCCGCTCGACCTCCATTGCCGTGTTCGCCGTGTTCGGCATCGCCAACCTGGCCGGGCTGCTGCCCCGGCTGGAGAGCGCGATGCGCGGGCCGGTGATCGCCTACGTGATCGCGCTGCTGTTGATGGCCGGCTTCGCATTGGCACGTGCGCGTTCGTTGCGTACACGGGAAGGCGCGGCATCGGCCGTGGCCGCCAGTGCGCGCCTGGCGGCGGTCGGCGCCGCGTTGTTCGTGGCCAGCGATACGCTGCTGGCCTGGAACCGCTTCGGCGGCGGCATCCCGCTGGCTTCGCTGTGGGTGCTGGCCACTTACTTCATCGCGCAGTGGTATATCGCGCGTTCCGTCGATCTGCAGGCAGGAGGAAGCTGAGCATGGCCGACAGGATCATGCTGTTCGCCATTCCCGGGTTCTTCATCCTGATGGCGCTGGAGTTGTTGGCGGCGTGGATCATGAAGCGCCGCGTTTACCGGCTCAACGACTCCATCAACAGCATCGGCCTGGGCGTGCTGTCGCAGATCGTCGGCGTGTTCGCCAAACTGCTGACCATCGGCATCTATGCGTGGGTGGTACAGCGCGTGGCGCTGTTCGAGTTGTCGATGAAAAGCGCGTGGGTGTGGATCACGGCCCTGGTCCTCTACGACTTCTGCTACTACTGGCTGCACCGCATGGGCCATGAAGTGAACGTGCTGTGGGCCGCGCACGTGGTCCATCACCAGAGCGAGCGCTACAACCTCAGCACCGCGTTGCGCCAGACCGGCAGCGGCGCGCTGCTGGGCTGGATCTTCTACCTGCCGATGGCGCTGCTGGGCTATCCGGTGGAAGTGTTCGCGGTGGTCGCGGTGATCGACCTGCTGTACCAGTACTGGATCCACACCGAACTGGTCGGCAAGCTGGGCTGGTTCGACCGTGTGTTCGCGTCGCCGTCCAACCATCGCGCGCACCATGCGGTCAACGATCGCTACCTGGACAGGAACTACGGCGGCATCTTCATCCTCTGGGACCGGATGTTCGGCAGCTTCGTCGAGGAAGACGACAAGGATCCGCCGGTCTACGGCACGCGCGCGCCGTTGCGCAGCTGGAACCCGCTGTGGGCCAACGCCGAGGTCTACTGGGCGATGGCCAAGGACGCGTGGCATGCGCGATGCTGGCGCGACAAGTTGCGGGTCTGGTTCGCAAGGCCCGGCTGGCGGCCGGCGGACGTGGCCGAGCGATTCCCCAAGCCCGACTTCGACCAGCAACGCGAGGAATACGATCCGCCGGTGTCGCGACTGATGGCCTGGTATTGCCTGGTGCAGTTCGCGCTGCTGCTCGGCCTGGGCGTGCAGTTCCTGCAGACGGCGCTGCTGATGTCGCTGGCTACGGTCATCGTGTACCTGGTCTTCCTGGTTGGAAGCCTTGTCGTGCTCGGCGCATTGCTGGAAGGAAGGCGGCTCGCGCGCTGGTTCGAGTTGGCGAGATTGGGTTTGTTCGGCGCCGTGCCGGCAATCAGCGGGTGGTGGCTGGATGGGAGCGAATTGCCGCTTGCGGCGCGATGGATTTGTGCGCTGGTCGCTGCGGGCAGTCTGGTAATGTTGTCATTGGCTTGGCGCAGTAATCCAGTAACGAGCTCGCGTAGGGCGGAACCCGCGTATCCGCGCCGCACCCCTGTCTAGACCTGCCACCCGAGTTCGTACGCCATGACACCAGCACGTCTTGAAATCACCCGGCCCGATGACTGGCATGTGCATCTTCGCGATGGCGACGTGCTGGCTTCGGTAATCGGCCACACCGCGCGGCGGTTTGCCCGCGCCATCGTCATGCCCAACCTCAAGCCGCCGGTGGCGACGGTGGCGCAGGCTGAAGACTATCGGCGGCGGATCCTTGCGAGCCTGTCGGCAGGTTCGAATTTCCAGCCGCTGATGACGCTGTATCTCACCGAGACCACGCCGGTCGAGGAGATCGTTCGGGCGAAGGACAGCGACAGCGTATTTGCGGTCAAGTATTACCCTGCGGGTGCCACCACCAATTCGCAATCGGGCGTGCGCGAGCTGTCGCGGGTGTACCACGTGCTTGAGGCGATGGAGCGACACGAACTGCCCTTGCTGCTGCATGGCGAGGTCACCGATCCGGACATTGACATCTTCGATCGCGAGCGCGTTTTCATCGAGCGTCACCTGCTGCCGCTGCAGGCGCGGTTCCCGGCTTTGCGCATGGTGCTGGAACACATCACCACCCGCGATGCGGTCGACTTCGTCAGCGGCGCCCCTGCCAATGTGGCGGCCACGATCACCGCGCATCATCTGCTGCTCAACCGCAACGCCCTGTTCGAGGGCGGCATCCGTCCGCACAACTACTGCGCGCCGATCCTCAAGCGCGAGACGCATCGCGCCGCCTTGCTGCAGGCGGCCACCAGTGGCGATCCGCATTTCTTCCTCGGCACCGACAGCGCGCCGCATGCCCGCGAGGCGAAGGAAACGGTCTGCGGATGCGCGGGTCTGTATACGGCGCATGCGGCGCTGGAGCTGTATGCCGAAGCGTTCGAGCAGATGGGCCTACTGGATCGGCTGGAAGCGTTTGCCAGTTTCCACGGACCGGACTTCTATCGTCTGCCGCGCAACCAGGATCGCATCGCGCTTGAACGCATGCCGTGGAGCGTGCCGGACGAATATCCGCTGGCCGGATCCACCTGCAAGCCGATGCGAGCCGGTGAGTCGGTCGCGTGGTCGGTGGTAGAGGCGGCTTCTTCCTGATCGGGCTGGCACGGAGAAGTCCTTGCTATGGCTGGTGATGCAGGCGCGTAGGGTGGGCCTTGGCCCACCAGCGTGATGCGTCAGGTTGCATTGGCTTCGGAACGGAAAGCGGTGGGCTGAAGCCCACCCTACGATCCTGCTTCCCAACGCAGTCTCGCCCCACGCGATCACACCCGTCTATCCTGTGCGCTGATCCGGGTAACGAGAACGGCATGGCCAAGAACAAGACCGCGTACGTCTGCAGCGAATGCGGTGCCGAGCACAACAAGTGGCAGGGGCAGTGCGCCGAGTGCGGGGCCTGGAATACCTTGTCCGAGATCGTGCTCGAATCCGCCGCTGCCGCGCCTTCCGCCGCACGCCGCGGCGGCTGGGCGGGCAAACTGGAAACCCCGAAGATCACCGCGTTGAAGGACGTGCGCAGCAGCGAGGAGGCGCGCGTGTCCACCGGCATCGGCGAGTTCGACCGCGTGCTCGGGGGCGGACTGGTGGAAGGGGCGGTGGTGCTGGTCGGCGGCGATCCCGGCATCGGCAAGTCGACTTTGTTGCTGCAGGCGATGGCGCAGATGTCGCAGACCCTGCCGTCGCTGTATGTCACCGGCGAGGAATCGCTGGCCCAGGTCGCCGGCCGCGCCTTGCGCCTGGGCTTGCCGATGGACGGATTGCAGGCACTGGCCGAAACCGGGATCGAGAAGATCCTCGACCATGCGGTTGCGGCACAACCCAAGATCATCGTCGCCGACTCGGTGCAGACCCTGTGGACCGATTCGCTGACCGCCGCGCCCGGTTCGGTCAGCCAGGTGCGCGAGAGCGCGGCTCGCCTGGTGCGCTATGCGAAGGAAACCGGCACGGCCGTCTTCCTGATCGGCCACGTGACCAAGGACGGCGGCATCGCCGGCCCGCGCGTGCTCGAGCACATGGTCGACGCGGTGCTGTATTTCGAAGGCGAGAGCGGCAGCCGCTTCCGCGTGCTGCGCGCATTCAAGAACCGCTTCGGCGCGGTCAACGAGCTGGGCGTGTTCGCGATGGGCGAGAAGGGCCTGAAGGAAGTGCCGAATCCTTCGGCCATCTTCCTGTCCGGTGGCAGCACCCAACAACCCGGCAGCTGCGTGATGGTGACCCGCGAAGGCACGCGTCCGTTGCTGGTGGAAGTGCAGGCGCTGGTCGATTCGTCGCCGCTGTCCAACCCGCGCCGCGTGGCCGTGGGCCTGGAACAGAACCGGCTGGCGATGCTGCTCGCCGTGCTGCATCGCCATGGCGGCATCGTCACCAGCGACCAGGACGTGTTCGTCAACGTGGTCGGCGGCATCCGCCTGCAGGAAACCGCGGCCGACCTGCCGGTATTGCTGGCCGTGCTGTCGTCGTTGCGCGACAAGCCGCTGGCGGAGAAGACGATTGCTTTCGGAGAAGTCGGCCTGTCCGGCGAGATCCGGCCGATTCCCAATGGCGAGGAGCGTCTGCGCGAAGCGGCCACGCACGGCTTCAAGCGTGCGATCGTGGCCAAGGGGAATGCGCCAAAATCGGGTACGTTCAAGGCGATGGAAGTCATCGCCGTGGATCGTTTGTCCGATGCGCTGGAAGCGGCGTCGGAATAAACCGACGGCGCGGAGGAATGTGTGGGAGCGACTTGTGGGAGCGACGTAAGTCGCGATGCTTATGGGCGATCGCGACTTACGTCGCTCCCACATGATCAAGCGATCAATGCCCGCC
>JBOHXX010000236.1:0-5289 GCA_050737675.1 Pseudoxanthomonas sp. | reverse complement strand
GAGCAAAAGCGTAGAACCGTGCTCCTGCTCTTCCTCACTTCTCACTCCTCTCCACTCACTCCTCGTTCCTCGCTCCTCCCCGATTCACTCTTCCCCGCAACCCCCATGCTACCCTCGGCGCCGATGACCCGAACCGCTCTTTTCTGCCTGTTCACGCTCGGCCTTGTCGCTTGCGCGACGCCGGTGAAATCCCCGACTCCCGCGCCGCAGACCGCAGGCGAACCAGCGAAGCCGCTACCGCCGAAGCAGCCTGCCGAAACTTCGGTCGAAGCGATGCCGGCCGGTGCGCCGGTCGACCTGGTCCCGGTTCCCTTCGCGACTGCGCGCGCCGATTTCGTGCGCGATACCGCGGCGAAGTACGGCATCGCCCCGGCCACTATCGAAGCGACGCTGGCGCAAGCGCAATTCCTCGACAGCGTGGTGTCGCTGATGTCGCGGCCGGCCGAGCGGGTCAAGCCGTGGAGCGAGTACCGCCCCAATTTCATCACTGCCTCGCGCATCGACAACGGCCGCGCGTTCCTGGCCACGCATCGCGCCGAACTCGATCGCGTGCAGGCGCGCACCGGCGTGCCGGCCGAGATCATCGTCGCCATCATCGGCGTGGAAACCAGCTACGGCGGCTTCACCGGCAAGACCCGGGTGCTCGATGCCCTGTACACGCTCGCGTTCCGCTATCCGCGCAGCGGCAACCCGGAACGGGCCGCGTACGAATACAAGCGCGAGCTGTTCTTCCGCGATGAACTGGCACAGCTGTTCGCATTGGGTCGCGAGGAGAAACTGGACATCGGCAACCTCACCGGCAGTTACGCCGGGGCGATGGGCCTGGGCCAGTTCATGCCGTCGAGCTACCGCGAGTTCGCCGTGGACGGCGATGGCGATGGACGCCGCGACCTGTTCAACGACTACGACGACGTGTTTTCTTCCATCGCCAATTATTTCCTGAAGAAGGGCGGCGAACGCGGTGGCTGGGTACGCGGCGGCGCCATAGCCGCGCGCGCCGAACTGCAACCCGGCTACGCCGAATTCAATCCCGAGACCTGGACCCCCGACTACACGCTCGCCGACCTGGCCCAGCGTGGTTACCGCCCGCTGGAGCCGGTAGCGGCCGATGCCACCGCCACCCTGGTTTCGCTGGAAGGCAGCACCGGCAAGCAGTATTGGCTCGGCTTCCAGAACTACTACGCGATCACCCGTTACAACAACTCCAAGATGTACGCGATGGCGGTGTACCAGCTGTCGCAGGCGATCGCCGGCAAAGAGATTCCACCGGCATGAAGTGGCTGGCGTTGCCGTTGCTGGCCCTGACCCTGGTGGCATGCAGCACCGCACCGAAGAAGTCCCCGCCGCCCGCGTCCGCCGAGTCCGGCAAGCACGGCACGTCCGTGTCGCAGTCGCAGGCGGGCGACACCGGCTGCAGCGGGAAATACGCACCGGCGCAGGAAGACCTGAGCAAGCGTGGCGATTACAAGGCCGGCGGCCTGTATGCACCGGGCGTCGCCGACACCACGCCCGACCACGTGCCCGATGTCGATTGCATCGCCGAGCCGGTGATCACCAATGAACCGCCGTCGCCGGTCGGCAATCGTTCGCCTTACAGCGTGCTCGGCAAGAAATACGAAGTGCTGGATCGTGTCGATGGCTACGTGGAGCGGGGCACTGCGTCCTACTACGGCAACAAGTTCCATGGCCGCCGCACTTCCAACCAGGAGGTGTACGACATGTACGCCTTCACCGCCGCGCACAAGACCCTGCCGCTGCCCAGCTTCGCCCGGGTCACCAACCTGGACAACGGCAAGTCGGTGGTGGTGCGGGTCAACGACCGCGGTCCGTTCCACGACGGCCGGGTGATCGACCTGAGTTATGCCGCCGCGGTCAAGCTCGGCATCACCCAGCGCGGTACCGGCCGGGTCGAGGTGCGTGCGCTGACCAGCAAGGACCAGGGAAGCGTGCAGGCTGCTTCGCCAGCGCCCGTACCGGTCAGGACCACCATCGCCACCGGCATTCCCACGCGCATCGCCACCGGCAAGCCGACGGCGATGGACGAACTGGTCGGCAAGCTGCCGCAGGTTGCGTCCATGTCGGCACAAGTGCCGCCCGTATCGCCTGTCGTCGCCACGGCATCGCCGGCAGGGCAATCCTTGCGTTATCAAGTCGCTCCGGAACCACGGGCGATCGCCAGCGCGGACAAGTTCGATGCCTGGATGCGCGAGCAGGGTGTGCGCGTGGCCGCCGGCAAGCCGATCCCGGTCGCAGCAGCCCCGGCGGCTACTGCAGCTGCAGTGCAGGTCGCCTCGGCCACGCCCGTCGCAGTTGCGGTTGCCGCACTGCCAAGGCAAACGATTCCCGCTGGCGATGTGCAGTTGCAGGTCGCCAGTTTCGCCAGTCGCGAGAATGCCGATCGCGCACTCGCCCGCCTCAGCGCGGCTGGGATCGCCCGCGCCAGCCTCAGCGACGTGGCCAGCAACGGCCGCACCTTGTGGCGGTTGCGAGTGCAGGCAAGCGACCCGGCGTCGGCCACGGAACTCGCCAGCCGTATCGCCGGTCTTGGTTTTGGCCAGCCGCAGCTGGTTCGCGAATAGCCGGGGCAGGCCGCACGCAAGCCGCGATCCGCATCGATCGCCGGCGCGAACCACCCACCAGCCGACAGATACGTTTCTTTCCACCGCTTACAATCCCATCCCACACGGCCACGGCCCTCCTGGAGTTCGCATTAAATGAAGTTCCGTTTCGCAATCGCCGCACTGGCCACCGTCTCGGCCGGGCTGGTGTTCGCCCAGGCCCCCGCGCCGCAACCCGTGCCGCAAGCGGCTGCGCCGACCGCCGCGGTCGCCATTCCACCCGCACCCAAGCCCGCAGGCACTGCCTGGGTGTTGATGGATTACACGACCGGCCAGGTGCTGGCCGGCGAGAACTACGACCAACGCCTTGAACCGGCCAGCATCACCAAGGTGATGACCTCCTACGTGGTGGCCGCCGAGATCAAGAACGGCAAGATCAAGCCCACCGACCCGGTGATGATGAGCGAGCGTGCCTGGCGCGAAGGCGGCGCCGGGACCGATGGCAGCTACAGCGGCTTCGAGTTGAACAAGACCGCGCCACTGGTGGACATGGAAAAGGGCATGGCGGTGCAGTCGGGCAACGACGCTGCGATCGCCCTGGCCGAACACACCGCCGGCAGCGAGGAAGCGTTCGCTTCGCTGATGAACAGCTATGCCGCCAAGATCGGCATGAAGGGCTCGCACTTCGTCAATGCGCATGGCCTTTCCGCGCCGGAACATTATTCGACCGCCCACGACCTCGCCCTGCTGGGCCAGGCATTGATCCGCGACTATCCCGAGACCTACGCCTACAACAAGATCAAGGAATTCAAGGTTGGTGCGATGAATCCGCAGCCCAACCGCAACCTGCTGTTGTGGCGCGATCCGGCGGTGGACGGGATCAAGACCGGCCACCATTCCGGCGCGGGCTACTGCCTGATGAGCTCGGCGCAACGCGGCGACCAGCGCCTGATCGCGGTGGTCATGGGTTCCACTTCCGAGAAGACCCGCGCCGACGACAGCATGGCGCTGCTGAACTGGGGCTTCCGCTTCTTCGAGACCCATCGCCTGTACGAAACCGGCAAGGCCGTCGCCCAGCAGCGGGTATGGAAGGGCACCACCAAGCAGGTGCAGCTCGGCGTGGCCCAGCCGCTGCTGGTTGGCGTGCCGCGCGGTCGCTACGCTGACCTGAAGCCGTCCATGGACGTGCCCAAGGTGCTGGAAGCGCCGATCAAGAAGGGCCAGGCCATCGGCACGGTCAAGATCAGCCTGGATGGCAAGCTGGTGGCGCAGGCTCCACTGGTCGCGCTCAACGAAGTGGAGCAGGGCGGTTTCTTCCGTCGCCTCTGGGACAGCTTCATGATGTGGTGGGAATCGGAATAAGCAGCCCATCATCGATGCGGGAAAAGCCGGCGCAAGCCGGCTTTTCTTTGCCTGAAATTCTTTCAATGGAAGGAGTGCGCTGGCCGGAAAAGGCCGGATTCCGCGTTGTTACGACGAGTCCGTCGGTTGCGGGCGCCGCCCTGGGTCTGGTGCCACGCTCATGATTTACCATCCAGGCTCGGGGTCTTGAAGCGCCGTGGATCATGGGGGTCCGGTTTTTCGGCAACGAGTCAGCAGGGGGACGCCGGACGGCGTTCGTGCATGTCTCATCAATAAGGAAGGTTCAATGAATATCAGTATGTCCAAGTACGCGGCCGTGGCCGCGGGTCTTTTCGGCCTGGTCGTGGCCGTGTCTTCGATGCCGGCACAGGCCCAGCGCAAGAGCGCGCAGGACCAGCGCAAGGAACAGGTCGCGCAGATCCCGACCTGCGCCAAACCGCTCGGCAGCATTTCGGTGATCGAGCCGGAGGACGCCACCAACTGGTGGACCGGGCAGCAGCTGCCCGCGCCGTCCAAGCTGATCAAGGTCTTCGTCAACAAGTCGCGCTGCTTCACCCTGGTCGATCGCGGCGCCGGCATGAACGCGGCGATGGGCGAGCGCGCGCTGGCTTCCAGCGGCGAACTGCGCGGCCGTTCCAACATCGGCAAGGGCCAGATCAAGGCGGCCGACTACGTGCTGGTGCCCGACCTCATCGCCCAGAACAGCAATGCCGGCGGCAACGCGCTGGGCGGCATTCTCGGCGGCCTGGTCGGTGGCAACGCCGGCGCCCTTATCGGCGGGCTCAACTTCAAGAAGAAGACCGCCGACGTGGTCCTGACGGTCACCGACGTGCGTTCCTCCGAGCAGGTGGCCATGGCCGAAGGCAATGCCAAGAAGACCGACCTGGGCTGGGGCGCGGGCGGTGGCCTGTTCGGCGGCAGTGGCTGGGGTGCGGCCGGGGTCTCGGGTTACGCCAACACCGAACTGGGCCAGGTCATCACCCTGGCTTACCTGCAGGCCTATACCGACATCATCAGCCAGCTGGGCGGTCTGCCGGACAACGCCTCGGCGGCCAACGCCACCCAGGCGGTCACCGTCACCAAGGCCGCGCGCCTGCTGGCCAACTCCAAGGGCACAGGCAAGGCCGTGCGTTCGCTGGATCCGGGCATGATGCTGTACCCGACAGGTAACAAGGACGGCCTGATGTGGGAAGTGGAAGACGAGCTGGGCAACAAGGGCTGGGTCAATTCCACCAGCATCGAGCTTTCCAGGTAATCCGGGTTCGCTCCACTGCCTGATCCGAAGGGCCGCATTCGCATGCGGCCCTTTTCTTTGTAGGAGCGGGCCCTGCCCGCGATGCTCTTGGCGAGGAAGCGAAAAGCCTCGCGG
>JBOHXX010000235.1:0-5323 GCA_050737675.1 Pseudoxanthomonas sp. | reverse complement strand
ACATGCAAGGGCGCATCGACGGTCATGGTGCCGTCGGGCATGCGTCCCACCAGCAGGGTCAGGTAACGCTTGCGGATACCGGTGCCGCCTTCTTCCCGCATCAGCGCCTGCAACTCAGTCAGGGCGGAGCGCTTCTTGGCGACGATCAGCAAGCCTGAGGTGTCCCGGTCGAGCCGGTGCACAAGCTCCAGGTTCATGGTCGGGCGCAATGCACGCAGTGTTTCGATGGCGCCATGGCTGATCCCGCTGCCGCCGTGGCTGGCCACGCCGGTCGGCTTGTTCAGCACCAGCAGCCGCGCATCCTCGAACACGATCGCCGCCTCCAACCGCTGCAGGAACCCGGTCGGCGGTGGTGCCTTGTCTTCCGGATCACTGAGACTGACCGGCGGAATACGGACTTCGTCCCCCGCCTCCAGCTTGCGGTCCGCCTTGGCCCGGCCGCCGTTGATGCGGACCTGGCCGCTGCGGACCAGCTTGTACACCAGGCTGCGCGGCGCGCCTTTCAACTGCCCCAGCAGGAAGTTGTCCAGGCGTTGCCCGTCACGGTCTTCGGGCACCTTTATGGTGCGCACGGCGGTCTTGGTAGCCCCTTCGGGCTTGCTTGCGGGGGGCTGTTCGGTCATCCGGCTTTTATTCTGATACACTCGGCTTGCGAGATAAGGGTTTGATTTCGCTGGAAGTTAACCAGCATCTTCATGATGCTGCGGGCCAGAAGCCCAGCTTCCCGCGATTCCGACAAAGTGCGCGGCCACCGCCCCCGGGGCGACCATGTTAGCGGCTAGTCGGCGGATCCGGACATCGCCCGGTGCGTCAGACGTCGGTAGCTGAACATGTCCCGTGAGGCGCAAGGGCCCTGCCCGAGCAGCCTCCGGCCCGCAACATATTTGTTAAATGAACCAAAGCGCTCCCGCGGCCTGCCGTGGTGTTGCAGCGCTGGAAACCAACCCCTGCCCTCATCGCGCCTGCGCGAGGGGCGGTGAGCAGTATCCAGATTGCGAAACCCACGGTGTTCCGCGCGGTAGCAGCGCGCGAGGAACGCACACATGAAACGCATGCTGATCAATGCGACGCAGGAAGAAGAACTGCGCGTCGCCATCGTTGACGGACAGACCCTGTACGACATCGATATCGAACAACCGTCCAAAGAACAAAAGAAATCCAATATCTACAAGGGCCGCATCACCCGGCTCGAGCCTTCCCTGGAAGCGGCCTTCGTCGAATACGGCGGCGAGCGCCATGGCTTCCTGCCGCTGAAGGAAATCTCCCGCGACTATTTCCAGGCAGGCGTCGACCACAACAAGGCCGGCCTGAAGGAACTCCTGCGCGAAGGCCAGGAAGTCGTGGTCCAGGTCGACAAGGACGAGCGCGGCAACAAGGGCGCTGCCCTGACCACGTTCATCTCGCTGGCCGGCCGCTACATGGTGCTGATGCCCAACTCGCCCACCGCCGGCGGCGTCTCGCGCCGGATCGAGGGCGATGACCGCGCCGAACTGAAGAAGGCGATGGACGCGCTGGCCATTCCCGAAGACATGGGCGTGATCATCCGCACCGCCGGCGTCGGCCGCGATGCCGAAGAGCTGCAATGGGACCTGGACTACCTGCTGCAGGTCTGGCGCTCGGTCGCCGAGGCCGCGCTGAGCAAGCCGGCCCCGTTCCTTATCTACCAGGAATCGCGCCTGATCGTGCGCGCCCTGCGCGATTACCTGCGTTCCGATGTCGGCGAGATCCTGGTCGATACCCCTGAGCTCTACGCCACGGCGAAGGAGTTCATGGAACAGGTGATGCCGCACAACCTGCGCAAGCTCAAGCACTACACCGACGACATCCCGCTGTTCAACCGCTTCCAGATCGAGTCGCAGATCGAAGGCGCCTACGAGCGCAACGTGCGCCTGCCGTCGGGTGGTTCCATCGTGGTCGACCAGACCGAAGCGCTGACCGCGATCGACGTGAACTCCTCGCGCTCGACCAAGGGCAGCGACATCGAGGACACCGCGTTCCAGACCAACATGGAAGCGGCCGACGAAGTGGCCCGCCAGTTGCGCCTGCGCGACCTGGGCGGCCTGGTGGTCATCGACTTCATCGACATGTCCAGCAGCAAGCACCAGCGCGACGTGGAGAACCGCCTGCAGAACGCGCTCAAGTACGACCGCGCGCGCGTGCAGATCGGGCGCATCTCGCGCTTCGGCCTGATGGAAATGAGCCGCCAGCGCCTGCGTCCCTCGCTGGGCGAATCCAGCCAGATCGTCTGCCCGCAATGCGAAGGCCACGGCCGCATGCGCAGCATCGAATCGCTGTCGCTGTCGATCATCCGCGTCGCCGAAGAGCACGCGATGAAGGAGAACACCGGACAGGTGCTGGTCCAGGCCCCGGTCGAGATAGCCAACTTCCTGCTCAACGAAAAGCGCGGCGCGCTGCGTGAGATCGAGAAGCGCCACGACGCCCCGATCATCATCGTCGCCGACGAAGCCCTGCATACGCCGCACTACGAAGTGACCCGCGTGCGCGAGAACGAACTGGGCGAAGAGACTTCCAGGCCCAGCTACCAGCGCAACACGCCGCGCAAGCTGCCGGTGCATGCGCTGACCAAGGCGCAGTTGAACATCCCCGCGCCCGCCGTCACCCATGTCAAGCACAGCCAGCCAGCACCGATCCGCGAAGAACGCGAGGAAGCAACCGCACCTGCCCCGGCTTTCGCGGTATCCGCCCCGGCGGTGCAAGCACCCGTCGCCAGCGGTGGCGTGGTCGGCTGGTTGAAGCGCGTGTTCGGTGGTGCATCCAGTGAAGCGTCCAACGCCACGCTCGCCGAACAGACCCGCCAGCGCGACCGCGACAACCGCCAGCGCAATGATCGCAGCGGCAATAACCAGCAGCGTCGCGACGGCCGTGGTGGCGCCCAGGGCCAGGGACGCGGCAATGGCGGCCAGCGCCGGGACGAACAACGCGGCCCCAAGCCGCAGAACGCGCAATCCGCCCAAGGCAGCCAGCAACAGAAGCCGCGCAACGAGCAAGCGCAGAAGCAGCAACAGCCCAAACAGCCGCAGAATCCGCCCAGGCAGCCGAAACCGCAGAACGAGGCCGGACAGAATGCGGGCCGTCCGCCGCGTCCGCCACGCTCCAGCGACGCGCCAAAACAGCCACGCCAGGAAGGCGTGGTGGAAGCAGCCGAGCTGACCGGTACACCGGCAATTCCGGCGTCTGCAACTGCTGCCATGGTGACGGTTGCAAGCCCCATCGTTTCAACTGCAGTCGCCAACGACACGTCCGCCCCCGCAACAAGCGAGATCGAAACGTCTTCCGCGCAGATTGCCGGCGACGTCGCGGCCAACGATTTCCAGGAAGGCGAGGCCAACGATACCGGCGATGGCACGGGACGCCGCCGTCGCGGACGTCGTGGTGGCCGTCGCAGGCGTCGTGGCGCGGGTGAAGCCGGTGCGGACAACGAAGCTGGTGGCATCGAGGATTTCAGTGACGAAGGACAGCCGCAGGTGATCATCGCCAACGGCTCGCAACCCGAATTCGATTTCGACGACCAGGCACCCGCAGCCAAGCCAGCAGCACGGCCCGCCGCTGTAACGCAGGCGCCCGCCGCACCCGTGGTTGCCGCGCCCGTCGCAACGACCGCCGAACCAGCGCAGCCTGCCCACGAGTCTCCTGCTGCCCCGCAAGCAATTGCACCGGTCGCACCTGCCGTGGAATCACCGCGACCGCCAGCCGTATCGACGTCCGTGGTCGATTCGCAGGCGGAACCGGTCGCGGCTGCCATTCCGGCCGAAACCTCTGTCGTGACCCAGGAAGTCCTGAAGAGCGATACGGTGGAGAGCTTTGCCGTGGTCGAGAGTCCGTTACTCGCCGAAGCTGCCACCCCTGCGGAAGTCGCTTCCGAAGAAGCATCGGCGCCTCCGGCTGCGCCCGCAATCGTGGTCGAGCCGCCGAAGCCCGCCCCGGTTCGCCCGGCGGTGGGCAATACCGGTTCGCTGTTCTTCACCGCCGATGCGGATACACCGTCTTCGGTGACACGCCATCTGTTCGAGCCGATGCCTGCCGCGCAACCTGCGGCGGTAGCGGAAAAGAGCGAAGAGCACGACCTGCCCCTCCTCGCCGACAGCGACGAAGAAAAGAACCAGGACAGCGAGCGCAGCGCCTGATCGAACGGCTACTCCCGCGCGTTCGCTATAACGTGCGCGCGGGATCCAGCAAGCCGTACTGGGCGGCCAGCCGGGCCAGCGAGATGCTGTCCTGGATGCCGACCTTCTGGAACAGCCGCGTCTTGTGGGTGTTGACCGTCTTTGCGCTCAGGCTCAGGCGCTTGGCGATGTCTTCCTGGCGCAGTCCCTGGCTCAGCAACATCGCCACTTCCAGTTCGCGCGGTGAAAGATCGTCGAACGGTGAGCCATTGCCGCCACCCACGTTCGACAGGGCCAGGTTCTGGGCCACGTTGTTGCCCAGGTAACGTTTCCCGCGCGCCACTTCACGCACTGCACGCAGCAGTTCGCCAGCATCGCCCGCCTTGCCTATGTAGCCGGACGCGCCGGCTTCCAGCAAACGCTTGGGCAAGGGCCCGTCTTCCAGTACCGACACGATGATGACCTTCGCATCGATGTCGCTGCGGGTGATCCGTTCGGTGATTTCCAGCCCGCTCAGGCCGGGCAGGTGCAGGTCGCAGAGGACCACGTCGGGATCCAGCTTGCGGATCTGCGGCAGTGCGTCCTCGCCGTTTTCGGCTTCGCCGACGACCTCGATATCGACCTCGCTGGCGAGGATCATCTTCATGCCGGTTCGCACCAGCGCATGGTCATCGATCAGGTATACGCGAATCGTCATCCTTGTTTCCCCCATGTAACTCCCGTCGCGAGACTAACTGCGCCGGGGTAGGCAAGGCAAGTCGCCGCATTCCGCCATGGAGGCAGGCCTGGGCCTGGGATGCTTTGGCCACTGGATGCCAGCTCCAACGAATGCACGCAATACGTTACGGAATAGAACTTATCAGGTTCATTCGGGTATCGATGATCGATGGCATTGAAAGTGGCGGAGAGGGAGGGATTCGAACCCTCGGAAGGTTTGACCCTTCGCCGGTTTTCAAGACCGGTGCCTTAAACCGCTCGGCCACGCTTCCACGTTTCACACACAGCAACTACAAGAACGGTGCACTCAACCGCGGTACACCTTTCCGGGTAGGGTAGCCCCCCATCCTTATGGATGAAGGGCCCCCTAAGAACTGTACGTGCGAGTTGTCCCCGCATACAGCTCAAGCCTACAGACAAAGCCCCATCTAAGATGGAACCGGCTTGGTTACAACAAGTTTGCCAGCGTGCACCTGCTGGTG
>JBOHXX010000234.1:0-5347 GCA_050737675.1 Pseudoxanthomonas sp. | reverse complement strand
ACGAAGAGCTCGCGCCCATGGGGCGCTCCTACAGAAAGGTGGGCATCGGCTATTCTTCAACGCTTAGCCATAGCAGATCTTCCAAATGACCCCGCAAGCCCAACACTTTGCCCTCGTCATCCATGGCGGTGCCGGCGTGATCGAACGCGACCAGCTGTCCGCGGCCGACGAACAATCGATCCGCGTCGACCTGGAGCGCGCGCTGGAAGCCGGACGCACGATCCTCGCCGAGGGCGGCAGTGCGCTCGACGCGGTTGAAGCCGCGGTGGTCGCGCTGGAGGAATCGCAGCGTTTCAACGCGGGCAGGGGTTCGGTCTACAACGCCGAAGGCCGGCACGAGCTGGATGCCTCGATCATGGAGGGTCGGACCCGCCGCGCGGGCGCGGTGGCCGGGGTGGAAACCATCCGCAACCCGGTCAAGCTGGCGCGCGTGGTGATGGAACAATCGTCGCACGTGATGATGATCAGCGCCGGCGCGGAACGATTCGCCGACACCCAGCCGCAGATCGAACGCGTGACGAACGAGTGGTTCGACACCGACACACGCCGTGCGCAACTCGACCAGGAACAGGCGCGCGAGCGTGCCGAAGCCGCAGACGCAGACGCAGAAAACCTGCGTGGGAAATACTTCGGCACGGTCGGCGCGGTCGCGCTGGATTCGCACGGCGATCTTGCCGCTGCCACTTCCACCGGCGGCATGACCAACAAGCGTTATGGTCGCGTGGGCGATTCACCGCTGATCGGTGCGGGTACGTGGGCCGATGAGCGTTGCGCGGTATCGGGCACGGGCTGGGGCGAGTTCTTCATCCGCAACGTGGTTGCGCACGATATCGCCGCGCGCATGGCTTATGGCGGCGCCAGCCTCGCCGCCGCCGCCGACGCGGTGATCCTGCAACGCGTGCCGGAGCTGGGTGGCGACGGCGGTGCCATCGCGGTGGATCGCGATGGCAATATCGCCATGCCCTTCAGTACCGCGGGCATGTATCGCGGATGGATCGGTATTGATGGAAGACGCGGAACGGCGATCTTCGAAGAGGAAAACTGAGCCGCATTCGGTCCCGAAGCGTTATGACTGCGACTTGCTCCACTCTTCCATCCGCCGGCTGATTTCATCCGGCGCGACATCCTCGATATGCGTGGCCAGCGACCACTTGTGCCCGAACGGATCGACCACGGTGCCGATGCGGTCGCCCCAGAATTCGTTCTTCAACGGCCGGTCCGCTTTCGCGCCAGCCTTCACGGCCTTGTCGTACGCGGCATCGGCGTCGGGTACGTAGATCATGAAGCTGGTGGTGGGTCCGCCGCGGCGGTTCGGGCCCAGTGCGCCCATGTCCGGGAATTCGTCGGCCAGCATCAGGTGGGTGTCGCCGATCATGATTTCCGCATGGCCGATCTTGTCGCCCATCGGCAGGCGGAAAAGTTCTTCGGCGCCAAAGGCATCGCGATAGAAGTCCAGTGCCTTGGCCGCGCCATCGACCATCAGGTAGGCGGTGACGGTGTGGTAACCATCGGGAATGTAGTTCACGGTCATGGCGGATCCTCATGGATGTAGAAGGTGGACATTAGCGTTGGCCGGGTTATGGCTTCGTCAGCCATTTGTAGTGGAATATTCGTCAGGCACTTGCGGGCGGAATAAATGAGTCGAGGGCAGATGCGTAAAGAAAATTACAATGTGGAGACCTTTCATGACGCTTTTGTGCAGTACGACAGCTGTTGGGGTCAAGAATGAAGTAATTTCCGGTTAGGGGACCCATTCCGGGCACCCCCAACCTGATGGAGCTTGCTTCTATGCGTGGTAGTCATCGCTTTGGTTTGCTCGCAAGCGCGGTATTGATTTCCCTGGGTGCTTCCTTCGCCGCTCAGGCAGGCGGACGTCCCGATCTGGTGCTGAACTCCCTGCAGGCGGGGCGTGCACACGCCGCGCAGGAGTTGCTGGTCAAATACCGCGACGGCGCAAGCGCGAGTAATCGCGAAGCCGTGCGTCAGGGCCTTGGCGCACAGAAGCTGGACACGGTGCGTCCGGGTAATGCGAAAAAGGGTGAGCTGGCGTTGCTGAAGTTGCCGGCGGGCGTGGACCTGGCGGCGGCGATCAGCGCGATCAACAATGATCCGGCGGTGGAATATGCCGAGCCCAACTGGACCTACCAGCACCAGACGACCTCCAACGACACGTACTACACCAACGGTTCCCTGTGGGGCATGTATGGCGACGCCACCACCCCGGCCAACCAGTACGGCTCTCAGGCGGGCGAAACCTGGGCTGGTGGCCACACTTCCTGCGGCAATGTCGTCGTCGGCATCATCGACGAAGGCATCTATTACCAGCACGAGGACCTGGCCGCGAATATCTGGACCAATCCCTACGATCCGGTCGATGGCATCGACAACGATGGCAACGGCTACGTCGATGACGTACGCGGCTGGGATTTCGAGGGCAACAGCAACAACATCAACTCCGGCGGAGCCAGCGACGACCATGGCACCCACGTCTCGGGCACCATCGCCGGCGTCGGCGGCAATGGCAAGGGCGTGGCCGGCGTCTGCTGGAGCGGCATCAAGCTGATCAGCGGCAAGTTCCTCGGTCGTCGCGGTGGTAGCACCGCCAACGCGATCAAGGCGATCGACTATTTCAACGACCTCAAGGCGCGCCACGGCCTGAACATCGTCGCCACAAACAATTCGTGGGGTGGCGGCGGGTTCTCGCAGGCGTTGCAGGATGCGATCGAACGCGCCAACCAGGCGGGCATCCTGTTCGTCGCGGCGGCCGGCAACGACGCCTACGACAACGACGCGACCGCGAGCTATCCGTCCAACTACCCCAATGCGAATGTCATCGCCGTCGCCTCGACCACCAGCACGGGCGCCTTGTCGAGCTTCTCCCAGTGGGGTGCGACCACGGTGGACCTGGGTGCGCCGGGTTCGGCGATCTACTCGACCGTACCGGTCAGCTCCAAGGGCAAATTGGTGTCGGGTTATGCCAGTTATAGTGGCACCTCGATGGCCACGCCGCATGTCACAGGCGCGGTGGCGCTCTATGCCTCCACCCGTCCGGGCGTGACAGCCGCGCAGATCAAGGCCGCGATCCTCGGCAACACGGTTTCCACTCCGTCGTTGCAGGGCAAGACGGTCACTGGCGGGCGCCTCAACACCACCGGCTTCTAGTAGTTCGACCCAAGGCACGACGAGAAAGCCCGGCTTCGGCCGGGCTTTCTTTTTGGCTGCGAAGGTGCAAGGCAGGTTGGGTCCGAAGGCTTGCACTAATCATCGAGGCAGGGCGCGACCACCTGTCGCCATAATTCATACCCCGTACGGTTCATGTGCAGGCGGTCTTCGATGAAGAGCTCCGCGCGCGGCTGCCCGTTGCCGTCCAGCATCGGGGTGAAGACGTCGATGAACTGGACACGCTTCATCGTGGCGATGTCCTGGCGGATCAGTGAATTGGCTTCCCGCTGCGCAGCCAGCAGGTGGGCGCGCAAGGGGCTGGGCTTGCTGGAGATATAGGCGATCCGTACCCCGGGCAGGTCGCGACGCACGCGCATCACGAAGGCATGGAAGTCGTCGCGCACCTGCTGCGGGCTGCGCCCGCTTTCGAGGTCGTTCTCGCCGGCATAGAACACGATCATGCGCGGCGCATACGGCACCACGATGCGGTCGGCGTACCAGGTGCTGTCGCGGACCTGCGAGCCCCCAAAGCCGCGGTTGATCACCGGCACCCCCGGGAAGTCCGTCGCCAGGGTGCTCCAGAACCGGATCGACGAGCTGCCGATGAACAGCACCGCGTGCTTCGGCGGCGGCGCAATGGCGTCCGCGGCAGCGAAACGTTGCATGTCCCCTTCCCAGTCCGTGCTGGACACCTGTTCCGGCACCTGCGGCGGCCCAGGCGGAGGCGCCGGCGTGCTGGCGCATGCTGCAAGGAAAGCGAGCAGGCTGGCGAACAGGAAGGCATGCAGGGGGCGTTTCAGGGGCATGGCACGGTCCGGGGCGGGTTTTCCGTAGTGGACCAGCCTGTGCCGGCCAGCGCAAATCACGGCGGTCGCGAGTGGAGGCCACGACCTTGTGGCAAAATCGACGCATTCCCAACGGCGAGCCCCGCCCAGCCCATGCCCACCTTCGCTGAGCTCCTTCGACATGGCTGATGAAAAAGGGCATATGCCCCGCGGCCCGGGCCGCATCCTGAAGGCGGCGGTCTGGTCCCTGCAGGGCCTGCGTGCGGCCTGGCTGCACGAATCCTCGTTCCGCCTGGAAGTGGTCCTGCTGGTGGTGTTGACTCCGCTGGCGATCTGGCTGGGCGAGGGCGCAATCGAACGCGTGCTGCTGATCGGCAGCTGCCTGCTGGTGCTGTCGGCCGAACTGCTCAACTCGGCCGTGGAAGCCGTGATCGAGCGTTACGGTCCCGAATTCCACGAACTTGCCGGCCGCGCCAAGGACATGGGTTCCGCCGCCGTGTTCGTGCTGATGATGAATGTATTGCTGTGCTGGGGCCTGATCCTGGGCCCGCGACTCTTTTGATTTTGAGGATTGATTGCCGATGAGTTTCGAATTCCTTGCCGACCCCAACGTCTGGCTCACCCTGGTCACCCTGAGCGCACTTGAGATCGTGCTGGGCATCGACAACCTGGTGTTCATCTCCATCGCGGTGAGCAAGCTGCCGGAACACCAGCGCGACACCGCGCGCAAGTTCGGCATCGCCGTGGCCTGCATCACCCGCATCGCATTGCTGATATCGCTGGCGTTCCTGGCGCGGATGCAGAACGACCTGTTCGACCTGTTCGGCATGGGCTTCTCGGTGCGCGACCTGGTGCTGATCCTCGGCGGCATCTTCCTGCTGGTGAAGGGCACCATGGAGATCCGCGAGCTGATCTCCGGCGGCCATGACGAGGATCCCAACACCACCCGAACTTCCGGCGTCTTCGCCATGGTGATCCTGCAGATCGCCATCATCGACATCGTGTTCTCGCTGGACTCCGTGATCACTGCCGTGGGCATGGCCCAGCACATCCCGGTGATGGTCGCGGCGATCCTGCTGGCGGTGGCGGTGATGCTGCTGGCGGCCAACCCGCTGGGCCATTTCATCGACGCCAATCCCACGGTGAAGATGCTGGCGCTGGCCTTCATCGTGCTGATCGGCGTGGTCCTGATCCTGGACGGCTTCGAAGTCCATGTGCCGAAGCCCTACATCTACTTCGCCATGGGTTTCTCGGTGCTGGTGGAATGGCTGAACCTGCTGATGCGCCGCCGCGGCGCCCAGCACCAGCACCCGATCGTGCCGTAACGCATTTCTCCCGTAGGAGCGCCCCATGGGCGCGAGCTCTTCGATCGGATCGCGAAGAACGCAAGAGCTCGCGCC
>JBOHXX010000233.1:0-5347 GCA_050737675.1 Pseudoxanthomonas sp. | reverse complement strand
TTCTACTTCATCGAAATGAACACCCGCATCCAGGTCGAGCATCCGGTCACCGAACGCATCACCGGCATCGACCTGGTCTGCGAACAGTTGCGCATCGCCGGTGGCGAGAAGCTGTCGATCCGGCAGTCCGACATCGTCCTGCGTGGCCACGCCATCGAATGCCGGATCAACGCCGAAGACCCGGACACCTTCGCGCCCAGCCCCGGCACGATCACCGGCTTCTATCCGCCCGGCGGCCCGGGCGTGCGCGTGGACACGCACATCTACACCGGCTACCGCGTGCCGCCGAACTACGACTCGATGATCGGCAAGCTGATCGTGCACGGGCCGGACCGCGAGACCGCCATCGCGCGCATGCGCGTGGCCCTGAGCGAAATGGTCGTGGACGGGATCAAGACCAACATCCCGCTGCAGCAGTCGATCATGCGCGACACCGGCTTCCAGGCCGGCGGGCAGAACATCCATTACCTGGAGAAGCGGCTGGCGGAGCGCAAGAGCAAGTCGATCGCGCTGGTATGAGAGTAATGCAGGTCGAACAACACCCTTGGCAAACACTTAAAGGAATAGAAGGATGAATAAAGGAATACTGGTCTTGTCGATTGCGTTGTCGCTGGCGCTGGCCTCATGCAAGAAGCAAGAAGTCAGCCCGGCCGAGGACCTTGCGCCTGCACCCACCGCCGCTTCGGCGCAGGCCGTCGAACCTGCCACCGCCAGCCCCGAACCCAGCGAACAGGATCGCGAGCGCGCCGAGCAACAGGCCAAGCTCGACTACGCGACCATGGAAGATGGCTATCTCAACGATGCCAAGGGCCAGTGGGCCAGCGCGGCCAAGGCCAGTTCCGCGTTCGGCGACGCCAATGCCGCCCCTGCGGATTCACATGACGGCAATACGCCTTGGCAAGCCACTGGCGCGCCCAATGGCGACAACTGGAACAACAACAACCAGGACATTGGCTTCGACTGGATCGAACTGGCTTACGCGAATCCGGTGAAAGCCACGGAAGTCCGCGCAGTGACCACGGACAATGAAGCGGCAGAGTCCCTCAGCAAGATCGAATTGATCGATACCGACGGTGCCGCGCATGCGATCTGGTCCGGGCTGAGCGAGACGAAGCAGGATGCTCGCGGCGCACGCACGTGGATCGTCCACAAGTTCGACGCCACGCCCTACCAGGTGACGTCGGTCAAGCTGACTTTCGCCAACAACGTGGCGAGCGGTTACAAGCAGGTCGATGCGGTGCAGCTCATAGGCGAGTGATCGCCCGAACAACTTCCAGCCCGCGATGCGGGCACGAGTACCCATGCCCTACCTAGAACTCTCCCTCCGCTGCAGCGAAACCGACCAGCCGCGCTACGAAAACGCGCTGGAAGATGTCGGTGCGCTCGCCGTCACGTTGCTTGATGCCGATGCCGACACCGGCAACGAACAGGCGATCCTGGAACCCGGTGTCGGCCAGACCCCGCTATGGCATGCGCTGGTGCTGACTGCATTGTTTCCCGCGGACACTGACGCACTGGCGTTGCTGGCCGCACTGGAATCGTTCGACCCCGGTCTCGACTGGGCCACGGCCGGTTTCCGCACGGTGGACGACCAGGACTGGGAACGCGCGTGGATGGACCAGTACGTGCCGCTGCGTTTCGGCGCACGCACTTTCATCGTGCCGTGGAATCACGAATTGCCCGAGGAAGCAGACAATGTCCAAGCTGCGGTGGTGCGCCTGGATCCGGGTCTGGCCTTCGGCTCCGGCACGCATCCGACCACCGCCTTGTGCCTGCGCTGGCTCGACCAGTTGGCTGGCGAAGGGAAATTGACTGGCGCGACCGTGCTCGATTTCGGCTGCGGCTCCGGCATCCTTGCCCTGGCCGCGCTCAAGCTAGGCGCATCGAAGGCCATTGGCGTCGACAACGATCCGCAGGCCTTGATCGCGACGTTAGACAATGCCGAACGAAACGGCATCGGTGAGCGGCTCGCCGTTTACCTGCCGCAGGACGAGCCGATCGCCACCTATCCGGTCGTGGTCGCCAACATCCTCGCCTCGGCGCTGGATGCCTTGGCCGAAACCCTCGCCTCGCGCGTCGCACCCGGTGGCCGCATCGCGCTGTCCGGCATCCTGCACGGGCAGGAAGACGAACTGCTGGTCCGCTATGCACCCTGGTTCGAGCAGCTGGCCGCCACCCGTGACGAGGACTGGATGCGCATCGACGGCGTGCGCCGCAGCGCCTGAGCCGATGCCCGCTTCACTCGATCCGTCGCGGCATGCTTGAATAGCCGCATGTTCACTTCCTGCCCCCATTGCCGCGAACTGGTCGCCATCGACCGGGAAACGCGCCTGGTGCCGGAAATGTGCCCGCGTTGCGGCGGCATCCTGCGTGAAAGCGCTGCAGCGGAAACATCCGCCGCGGACGTGCCGGCCACGGGGGAGCGCAGTTTCATCAGTTTCCTGCAGGACGGCGAAGCGGTTACGACCAGCGCGGCTGAAACGACGAGCGCAACCGGGGCGGAAACCATCGACGACGCAACGACCGCAGATCCGCCTTCCCTGGAAGATGCCAGCGAAGAATCCGCCGAAATCGAAACAGGCACGGAAACGATAGACGAGACAACCCCTGGCATCGATCGACAAGAAGTAGACATCGCACAAAGCGACGTGCCTGCCGCTTCCGCACCGGCACCGATCACGCAAGCGCTTCCGGCAACGCCCAGTTTCACCCGCCAGATCGCACCGCCCGGCACGCATCCACGCACCGCCAGGTGGCAATGGGCGTTGTTGGTCGTGCTTTCGTTGACCTTGGCCTTGCAGGTATTGCTCGCCGACCGGGCCCGGCTCGCGGCCGATGCGACATGGCGACCCTTGATCAGTCATCTTTGCGGCGCACTGGGCTGTTCAGTACCGCCGTGGCACCAACCCGGTGCGTTCGCGATGCTCAGCCGCGATGTCAGTCCGATCGCCGGTAGCGTCGGCGGCTTGAACGTGCAGGCCACGTTCCGCAACGATGCGCGCTGGGCGCAGGACTGGCCGATGCTGCTGCTGTCGCTGTCCGATGCCGACGGCCGCGTGCTGGGGTCGCGCGCATTCACGCCACGGGAATACCTGGGCGCCACCGCGACCCAAACGGAACTGTCGCCGGGACAAAGCGCACAGATCGCATTGCAGTTGCATGAACCGGATCCCGACGTGGTCGCGTTCACGTTCGATTTCCGCTGATCAAAAGCAAAATCGCGATCAAAGGGGTGCGCGCGCGCAAATCCCGCGCTAGACTCCCTTCCCCGCCGAAAGCTGCGCATCCGCGCGACGGGCCTACAGTTCGTAGTTTCGCAGGGGAATCTCCTTCGTGAATGCCGCCGCTCGCCACGACACCAGTCGTGGCAATCCCAAACCGCCGTTGCGCGATCACGTGGCGCAATCCGTACGCCGCTACTTGCGCGACCTGGATGGCAGCGACGCGGATGACGTTTACGAAATCGTGCTGCGCGAAATGGAAATCCCGTTGTTCGTCGAGGTGCTGAACCACTGCGAAGGCAACCAGAGCCGCGCCGCCGCCCTGCTCGGCATCCATCGCGCCACCTTGCGCAAGAAGCTCAAGGATTACGGGCTGGCCTGAGAGTTCGACCGACGAACCTCGCCACCCCGCGCACGATGCTGCTGCGCTGCGGAAGTTATAATTCCGCCCTCTTCCCGCGCTGCCCTCCCATGACCCACGACTTCCAGCCTGGCGTTCCCGTGAAAATCAGCCGGGCGCTGCTGTCCGTTTCCGACAAGACCGGCCTGGTCGAACTCGCCACCGCGCTCGCCGCGCGCAAGGTCGAGCTTCTGTCCACCGGCGGCACCGCCAAGGCCTTGCGCGACGCGGGCCTGGCCGTACGCGACGTATCCGAAGTCACCGGCTTCCCGGAAATGATGGACGGCCGGGTCAAGACCCTGCATCCCAAGATCCACGGCGGCCTGCTGGGTCGCAGCGGGACCGATGATGCGGTGATGGCCGAACACGGCATCGCCGCGATCGACCTGCTGGTGCTGAACCTGTATCCGTTCGAGACCGTCACTGCCGATCCCGCCTGCAAGCTGGAGGACGCGGTGGAAAACATCGATATCGGCGGCCCGGCGATGCTACGCTCGGCGGCGAAGAATTTCGCCCGCGTGGCCGTCGCCACCGATCCGTCGCAGTACGCCGGCCTGCTCGCCGAACTCGATGCCAACGAGGGTCGGCTGTCGGCGACCAAGCGCTTTGAATTGTCCGTGGCCGCCTTCAACCGCGTCGCCCAGTACGACGCGGCGATCAGCAATTACCTGTCGGCCGTGTCCGACCCGGCGGCTGGCGTGCCGACGCGCAGTGAATTCCCGGCGCAGATGAATTCCACCTTCGTCAAGGTGATGGATCTGCGCTACGGCGAAAACCCGCACCAGGCCGGCGCGTTCTACCGCGACCTGGGCCCAGTGCCGGGCACCCTGGCCACGTTCCAGCAATTGCAGGGCAAGGAACTGAGCTTCAACAACCTGGGCGACGCCGATGCGGCATGGGAATGCGTGCGCCAGTTCGATGCTCCCGCCTGCGTGATCGTCAAGCACGCCAATCCCTGCGGCGTGGCCGTCGGCGTGGCCTGCGGCGATGCGTATGAGCTGGCCTACGCCACTGATCCGACCAGCGCGTTTGGCGGCATCATCGCCTTCAACGTGAAGCTGGACGCGGCCACCGCCAAGGTGATCCTGGACCGCCAGTTCGTCGAGGTGCTGATCGCACCCGATTACGACCAGGCCGCACTGGATTACGCCACCAGGAAAGCCAACGTGCGCGTGCTGAAGATTCCGCACGGTGACGGCCTGAACAATTACGACAGCAAGCGCATTGGTTCTGGCCTGTTGCTGCAGTCCTCGGACAATCGCGGTATGAGCGCAGGCGAACTCAAGGTGGTCACCCAGCGTGCGCCGACCGAAGCCGAACTGCGCGACCTGCTGTTCGCCTGGCGCGTGGCCAAGTACGTGAAGTCCAACGCCATCGTCTATGCGAAGGACAACCGCACGATTGGCGTGGGCGCCGGACAGATGAGCCGCGTGTATTCGGCGCGCATCGCCGGGATCAAGGCGGCCGATGCGCACCTGGTGGTGCCGGGTTCGGTGATGGCCAGCGATGCCTTCTTCCCGTTCCGCGACGGCATCGATGCGGCCGCCGAGGCCGGGATCAAGGCAGTGATCCAGCCGGGCGGCTCGATGCGCGACAATGAAGTCATTGCGGCGGCCGACGAGCATGGGCTGGCGATGGTGTTCACCGGCGTGCGGCACTTCAGGCACTGATTCGTGTTGAAGACATCAAGGCCGTAGCCCGGGTAGAGCGCAGCGAAACCCGGGGT
>JBOHXX010000232.1:0-5367 GCA_050737675.1 Pseudoxanthomonas sp. | reverse complement strand
GGACAGGAAGGTCGGTTGTGCACTCCTCTGCGTAGCTCCGGAGGGAACGAACCCAAATGATAATGATTCTCATTGTCTCGTCAAGTAGCTGCCATCATTCCGCCGTGACGGAGGCCAGACGCGTCCAAACGCTCTCGTCGTAACGTCCGACCAGTTCAAGCGCGCCCAGGTTCTCCAGCAACTGCCCGGTGCGGCTGGCGCCCAGCATCACTGTCGACACGTGCGGATTGCGCAGGCACCAGGCGATGGCGAGCTGCGATGGCTTCTCACCGAGTTCGGTCGCCAGGGCGGTGAAGCGGCGGACGCGGTCGATGCGCCGCTGGCCTTCTTCGCCCAGCACCATCTTCTGCAACCAGGCATTGTCCTTCTGCCCCAGCCGGGTGTCTTCCGGCACGCCTTCGTTGTACTTGCCCGTCAGCAGGCCCGATGCCAGCGGCGACCAGATGGTCGTGCCCAGCCCGAGTTCGGAATAAAGCGGCGCATATTCCAGTTCCACCCGGGTGCGGTGCAGCAGGTTGTATTGCGGTTGCTCCATGCTCGGTGGGTGCAGGTGATGGGTGCGGGCGATCTTCGCCGCTTCCTTGATCTGCGCCACCGACCATTCCGATGTGCCCCAGTACAACACCTTGCCCTGGCGGATCAGTGCGTCCATCGCCCACACGGTTTCCTCGATCGGCGTGTCCGGGTCGGGGCGGTGGCAGAAATAAAGATCCAGGTGATCCACGCGCAGGCGCTGCAACGCCGCGTGGCAGGCTTCGGACACATGCTTGCGCGACAACCCGCGCTGGGTCGGGCCGGGATTGTCCACCGCGCCGAAATAGACCTTGCTGGACACACAGTAGCCATCGCGCGGCAGGCGCAGGTCGGCGATCACGTCGCCCATCACCCGCTCGGCTTCTCCTTTCGCATAGACCTCGGCGTTGTCGAAGAAATTGATCCCGTGGTCGTAGGCCGCGGCGATCAGGTTGCGCGCCTCGCTGCGTCCGATCTGGCTGCCGAAGGTCACCCAGGCGCCAAACGACAACGCAGAAAGTTGCAGGCCCGAGGAGCCCAGACGTCGATATTCCATGCGTTTATTCCCGCTTGACTGGTGGCGAATGTGAAGAGTTTACCCATGCGCAACCGATCAACCGGTACAATGCGCGCACTTTCCTCCTCCGGGGAGTAGCCCACCCGCCGCGTGCGGGACCGCGCATCAACATACTTGGCCGCATTCCTTATGGAATCCTCGCCATGGTGCGCAGGACCGGAACCCCAGGGTTCCGTTGTCGGGCAAGACCGTAGGCAGGCGTTGCGCATACCCGGGCCGGGCTGCGTGGCGTTTGCCTTCGCGTCTTCGCGAATGCCCGGCCCCGGAGTTCGATGATGCTTTCCCTGCAAGCCCTGCTGGTTTCGACCGGCACCGTCGCCCTCGCCGAAATCGGTGACAAGACCCAATTGCTGGCGTTGCTGCTGGCTGCCCGTTTCCGCAAGCCGTGGCCGATCGCCTTCGGCATCCTCGCCGCCACCGTGATCAACCACGCGATCTCGGCCTGGCTGGGCGCGGAACTTTCCCAATGGTTGTCGCCGGAAATCCTGCGCTGGATTGTGGCCGGCAGCTTCCTCGCCGTCGCCCTGTGGACGCTCAAGCCGGACAAGCTGGACGAAGGCGAGAAACTACCGGTGCACGGCGCCTTCATCGCCACCACCATCGCCTTCTTCCTGGCCGAGA
Organism: Pseudoxanthomonas sp.; assembly: GCA_050737675.1. Lineage (GTDB taxonomy): Bacteria > Pseudomonadota > Gammaproteobacteria > Xanthomonadales > Xanthomonadaceae > Pseudoxanthomonas_A. Next base: position 3,656 of record JBOHXX010000232.1, on the reverse strand, counting down.
TCGGCGACAAGACCCAGGTCGCGACCGTGCTCCTGGCCACCAAGTATTCCCCGCTGTGGCAGGTCATTACCGGCACCACGCTGGGCATGCTGGTCGCCAACCTGCCGGTGGTCTGGCTGGGCCACCGTTTCGCCGACCGCCTGCCGCTGAAGCTCGCACGCACGGTGGCCGCAGTCGTATTCCTGTCCCTGGCCATATGGGTAGCCTTGCGCGGCATCGGTTGAAGCGCGGGCCGATTTGCCTTGCCGACACCCCTGCCCTGCTCTAGTCTGCTTCGATTCTGGAACCACGCGACAGGGGCTGCACATGCTGGAAGGTTTGGGGCGAATCGGATTCGGGTTGTTCGGGCTGGCGGTGCTGATCGGCATCGTGTTCCTGTTCTCCAACAACAGGAAGGCCGTGGACTGGAAGCTGGTCGCCACCGGCGTGACCTTGCAGATCGCCTTCGCCGCGCTGGTATTGCTGGTGCCGGGCGGGCGCGAGGTCTTCGACTGGCTGGGCCAGGCCTTCGTCAAGATCCTCGGCTTCGTCAACGTCGGTTCGGGGTTCATCTTCGGCAGCCTGATGGATACCAAGACCTACGGCTTCATCTTCGCCTTCCAGGTCTTGCCGACGATCATATTCTTCGCCGCCTTGATGGGCGTGATGTACCACCTGAACGTGATGCAGGCCGTGGTCCGCGCCATGGCTTGGGCCATCACCAAGGTCATGCGCGTGTCCGGTGCGGAAACCACCAGCGTCTGCGCCAGCGTGTTCATCGGCCAGACCGAGGCGCCGCTGACCGTGCGCCCGTACATTTCCAAGATGACCGAATCCGAACTGATCACCATGATGATCGGCGGCATGGCCCATATCGCCGGCGGAGTGCTGGCCGCGTATGTCGGCATGCTGGGCGGCGGCGATCCGGTGCAGCAGGCGTTCTACGCCAAACACCTGCTGGCCGCGTCGATCATGGCCGCGCCCGCCACCCTGGTGGTGGCGAAGCTGCTGATCCCCGAAACCGGCACGCCGCTGACCCGCGGCACCGTGAAAATGGAAGTGGAGAAAACCGCCAGCAACATCATCGACGCCGCCGCGGGCGGAGCGGCCGACGGCCTGCGCCTGGCCCTGAACATCGGCGCGATGCTGCTGGCGTTCATTGCCCTGATCGCGCTGATCAATGCGCCGCTGACCTGGCTGGGCGATGTCACCGGCATCGCCGCGATGATCGGCAAGCCCACCGACCTGGCGGCGATCTTCGGCTACGTGCTGGCGCCGATCGCCTGGGTGATCGGCGTGCCGTGGCAGGACGCGACCACGGTGGGTTCGCTGATCGGGCAGAAGGTAGTGATCAACGAATTCGTCGCCTACCTGCAGCTGGCCGACATCGTCAACGGCAAGGTGGCGGGCGTCAGCCTGTCGGCGGAAGGCAAGCTGATCGCTACCTATGCGTTGTGCGGATTCGCCAACTTCAGTTCGATCGCAATCCAGATCGGCGGCATCGGCGGCCTGGCGCCCGAGCGGCGCTCGGACCTGGCGCGTTTCGGCCTGCGTGCGGTGCTGGGCGGCACCATCGCCACATTGATGACGGCCACCATCGCCGGCGTCCTCACCCACTTCGCCTGAACACATGGCTTCCGTTACCGTCGTCGGCTCGTTCAACGTCGACCATGTGTGGCACTGCGAAATATTGCCGGCAGTGGGCGCCACCATCGTCGGCAGCTATGCCAGCGGACCCGGCGGCAAGGGCTTCAACCAGGCCGTCGCCGGGTCCCGCGCGGGTGCGCGCACGACCTTCCTCTGCGCACTTGGCGATGACGTGGGCGGCGCGCTGGCGCGCTCACTGGCCGCGGCCGACGACATAGACCTGCGCGACCTGGCGTCTGACCAGCCCACCGGCACCGCCGGTATCTACGTCGATGCGCGCGGCCGCAACAGCATCGTCATCGGCCCGGGCGCGAACGCCTCGCTGACGGCCGATTTCGTACGTTCGCAGGCCGATACCATCGCCGCTTGCGGAGTCGTGCTGGCGCAACTGGAATCGCCCGTGGACAGCGTCATCGCGGCATTCGCAATGGCCCGCGAGCGGGGCATCACGACCGTGCTCAATCCCGCCCCCGCCAATGCCACGACCAGCAGCGAACTGCTGGCGCTAGCGGATCTGATTACTCCCAACGAAACCGAGTTCTCCGCCCTGGTCTCGCGCCATATCGGGGCGAAGGTCGAAGCCGACGATGTCGCCATCAGCGACGGCGCCAGCCTGCACGCACTGTGCCGGGAATTGCTGTCGCACGGCAGCGTGGTGGTGACCCTGGGATCGGCGGGGCTATTCGTGTCGCATGCCGAGGAGGCGCTGCGCGGCGACGCCAGGCCCTACTACCGCATGGCCGCCGAACCGGCGGAAGCGATCGACACCACCGGCGCGGGCGATGCATTCAACGGCGCCTTGGCGGCCTCGCTTGCCAGTGGCAGGGAATTGCCGTTCGCCGAGCACGTACGCTTCGCCAATCGCTACGCCGCGCTGTCCACCGAGCGCGCCGGGGCGGCGCTGGCGATGCCGCGCCTGGCCGAATTGCACGCACGCTTCGCCGACTGAATCCGGCCCGCCGGTTATTCCGCTTTCACCCTCCGTCAACGGAACCGCGCTAGGTTATGCGGGCTTTCCACAACCAAGGGCGTCCCATGAGCGGCAAGTTCGTCATCAGCAAGCGCAACAACGGTGATTTCCAGTTCAATCTCAAGGCTGGCAACGGCCAGGTGATCCTCGCCAGCCAGGGCTATGCCGACAAGGCAGGCGCGAAGAACGGCGTGGAATCGGTACGCAAGAACAGCGCCGACGACGGCAGGTTCGAGCGCAAGACTTCCAGCAACGGCAAGCCCTTCTTCAACCTGCTGGCCAGCAACGGCCAGATCATCGGTACCAGCGAGATGTACGAAAGCGAAGCTGCGCGCGACAACGGCATCAAGTCGGTCAAGACCAACGCGCCCGAGGCAACACTGGCGGACGAAACCGCCTGAGTCCAGCTTGCTGGCGTAGCCCGGAACCCGGCTTCGCGCCGGGTTTTTTGTACTTGCACGGGTGGTCATTACAATGCCGGCCATGCGCATCGGCCCTTACAGCATCGAGCCTCCCCTGATCCTGGCCCCGATGGCCGGGGTCACCGACAAGCCGTTCCGGCAGTTGTGCAAGCGGCTGGGCGCCGGGCTGGCAGTGTCGGAAATGACCACCGGCGATCCGCGGCTGTGGCATACGCAGAAATCACTGCACCGCATGGATCACGTCGGCGAACCGGCCCCGATCAGCGTGCAGATAGCCGGCACCGAGCCGCAGGTGCTCGCCGACGCGGCGCGCTACAACGTCGACCACGGCGCGCAGATCATCGACATCAACATGGGTTGCCCGGCGAAAAAGGTGTGCAATGCCTGGGCCGGATCGGCGCTCATGCGCGACGAGGCGCTGGTGGCGCGCATCCTGGAAGCGGTGGTCGCCGCGGTGGACGTGCCGGTGACCTTGAAGATCCGCACCGGCTGGAATGCCGACAACCGCAACGGCCTGCAGATCGCGCGCATCGCCGAGAGTTCTGGCATCTCCGCCCTGGCCGTGCACGGCCGCACCCGCGACCAGCAATACACCGGCGTGGCCGAATACGAGACCATCGCCGCGATCAAGTCCGCGT
>JBOHXX010000231.1:0-5414 GCA_050737675.1 Pseudoxanthomonas sp. | reverse complement strand
CTGCCCGCCATGCCCTTCGTCACGCAGCCCGCAAAAGCATCGCGGGCAGGGCCCGCTCCTACAGGGGCATTACTGCTGGGTGACGGTAATCACCCCGCAGGCCACGCGCGCACCGGCGTTGCCTGCGGGCTGGCTGGCGTAATCATCCGGCGACGCATGCACGACCAGGGCACGACCGGCGATGTCGTTTACCGCGCCACCGCCCAGGCTCACGCCGCTGACGTGGATGTCGAGGTTGACCACGCCTTCGGCATTGGCGACCACGTTGTCCATGTCGCCGGCATGGTGCGCGCCCGATTCGGCCTTGCCATGCTGGGCAGCGGAGGGATTGAAGTGCGGGCCCGCGCTACTCGCATCGGCCGCGCTGCAATCGCCTTTCTCGTGGATGTGGAAGCCATGGGTGCTGTTGGGCGGCAGGCCGCCGACGGTGCCGGTGAGGTGCACGCCACCGGCCATCGGCGTCAGCGTGACCTTGCCGCTGACCAGGCTACCCGACGCGGAGGCAAGGTTGGCCACGGCTTGCTTGGCGGTGCTTTGCGTAGCCGCGGGGCTCCTGGGCTCGGGCGCGGTCCCGCAAGCGGTGAGGAAGAGGGTGGTGGCGATGGCCATCAAGGCGATGCGCATGGATTTACTCCGGTGATGATTTGCATGGACCGTACCCGCATTCCGGTTCAGATGCGATGAAACGGAGCGGCTTCCACTAGCCGCGCTTGCGTCCCGGTCCGAGCTTGCGCGTCACCGTGTTGCGGCCGACGCCGAGCCTGCTCGCCGCTTCCGCGCGTCGTCCCTGGGTGAACTGCAATGCGACTTCCAGCAAGGTGCGGTCGAAACGTTCGCGCGCTTCCGCGTGCAGGCCTTCGGCACCTTCGTCCAGGCGGGTTTTCGCCCAGGCGGCCAGGGCCCGGTCCCATTCCATCCCATGGGTCGTCGGCGTCGCCACGGTCGACAACGCGCCCTGCAGGTCGAAGGCGGTGATGGTTTCGCCCGGCGCCATCGCCGCCAGGCGCCAGCACACGTTTTCCAGCTCGCGCACGTTGCCGGGCCAGTCGTGGGTACGCAGCGCTTCCAGGGCGGGCGCGGCGAAACGCTTGGCCGACGCGCCGAGCTTGCGCGAGGCGATGGCGAGGAAATTCTCCGCCAGCTGGGCGACATCGCCACGACGTTCGCGCAGCGGCGGCAACTGCAGGCGGACCACGTCCAGGCGGTGCAGCAGGTCCGCGCGAAAGCGGCCTTCGGCGACCAATGTTTCCAGGTCCTGGTGGGTGGCGGCGATCACGCGCACGTCCACCCGGATCAGTTCACGGCCGCCGACGCGGAAGAACTCGCCTTCGGCCAGCACCCGCAACAGCCGCGTCTGCAACGGCAGCGGCATGTCACCGATTTCATCGAGGAACAGGGTGCCGCCATCGGCTTGTTCGAAGCGTCCGACATGGCGGCGCTGGGCTCCGGTGAAGGCGCCGGCTTCATGCCCGAACAATTCGCTTTCCAGCAGTTCGGACGGGATCGCAGCGGTATTGAGGGCGATGAACGGCTTGCCTGCGCGCGGCGATTCGCGATGCAGCGCATGCGCGACCAGTTCCTTGCCGGTGCCGGTTTCGCCGGTGACCAGCACCGACAGCGGTGCCTGGGCGAGGCGGCCGATGGCGCGGAACAACGCGCGCATCGCCGGCGTGTCGCCGATCAGTTCGGCGCTTCCCGCGTTGCCCACGCCGGTATCGGGCAGTTCGGCGGATTGTTCCTGCACGAGGTTGGCGCTGGCATCGGGCAGCGTGCGCGCGGCCAGGGCAACGGCATCGTCCAGGTCGAACGGTTTGGACAGGAATTCGTGCGCGCCACCGCGGAACGCCCCCGCAGTGCTGGCCACGTCGGTGTAGGCCGACATCACGATCACCGGCAAGTGCGGGTGGGCCAGCTTCAACTTGTCCAGCAATATCAGCCCGTCATCGCCAGGCATGCGCACATCGGTGAACAGGAGATCCGGTGCATCGCGCGTATCGAGTGCATCCAGGGCCGAAGCGGCACTGTCGAAACCATCGACCGCATAGCCAGCATCGCGCAAGGCGGTGGCGAGGACGAAGCGCACCGAACGGTCGTCATCCACCACCCAGATGCGCTGTGCGTTCGGCGCCGCGGGGGTGAAGGAAGCAGGATCAATGGACATGGCGCTGCTCCTCGGGGCGCTGCCCTTCCGAGCGATGCTCTTCCGGTTGCGGCAGCAGCAGGGTGAACACGGTATGCCCAGGGCGCGAACGGTAGGTCAGCGAGCCGCGGTGCTCGCGCACCACCTGCTGGGCCAGGGCCAGGCCCAGCCCGCTGCCTTCGGCGCGACCACTGACCAGTGGCAGGAACAGGTGTTCGGCCAGCTCCTCGGGCACGCCGCGACCGTCGTCGATGATCTCCACGCGCAAGGCCATCGCGTGCAGGTGGTCGTGGACGCGCACGCCGTGTTCGACGCGGGTGCGCAGGGTGACGCTGGCGGCGCCCGCCTGGATCGCATTGCGCACCAGGTTCCACACCGCCTGGGTCATGCGGTCGGCGTCGCCGGGGAATTCGGGAATGCTGGGGTCGTAGTCGCGCTGCACGCGCACCGACCAGCCACCTTCGGTTTCAGCCAGGCGCAGCACGCGCTCCAGCACCACGTGGATATTGAGCGAGGTATGCGGGCGTTGCGGGGCCGGCGACAGCAGTTGTTCGAGCAGGCCGTTGAGGCGTTCGACCTCCGCTTCGATCAGGCCGATCAGTTCGCGTTCGTCCTCGTTGTCGTCGCGGAGCAAGGCGCGCCGCGCCAGTAATTGGGCCGCGCCCTTCAGGCCGGCCAGCGGATTGCGCAGTTCGTGGGCCAGGCCTTTCAGCGCCGCGGCCAGTGCGCCGGGCAAGACCTGGGCCGGATCCAGCGCGGGGAATTCGTCCAGTGGATGCGCCTCCAGCAACCAGCCACCGCCGTCCAGCCGTGACAGCCATCCTTCGGCGAAGCGTGGCGTCTCGCCCGGCAGGCCCAAGGCCATGCGCTGCAGGCGCAGCACGTCGCGGTCGGTGCCTTGCAGGAGCTTGTTCTGGAAGAGCCGCGCCATGGCATCGCCGTCCATTTCCAAGGCCGCCAGGGGTTGTCCCAGCAGGCGTCGTGCACTGACGCCCATCCAGCGGGCGAAAGCGGGGTTGACCCCGAGGATCACTCCCGCGGCGTCCGCCCAGGCCACCGCCGTGCTGAGCGCGTCGGTGGTGGGTCCTTCTGTAATCAAGCTCGCTGTAATCAAGCGCGTAGAGGTCGGGGACGACATTGCACCAGTTTAGTGCAAGGCCGTCCCCGCCGTTCCATCAGGCCTCGTAGGCCGATTCGCCATGCGAAGTGATGTCCAGGCCTTCGCGTTCGGCTTCTTCGCTGACGCGCAGGCCGACGGTGTACTTGACGATCAGGAAGGCGACCAACGCCACGACGCCGGAGAGCACGATCGTGGTCAGCACGCCCTGGGCCTGGATCCAGACCTGGCCGGCGATGTCGTAATCCGGCAGCGCGGTTTCGGTCACGTAGTCCCAGATCCCGGCACCACCCAGCGAGGGCGCCGCGAACACACCGGTCAGCAATGCACCGGTAATGCCGCCAACGCCGTGTACACCGAACACATCCAGGCTGTCGTCCGCGCCGAGCAGCTTCTTCAGCCCGGTCACGCCCCACAGGCAGAGCACACCCGCGATGGCACCGATAGCCAGGGCACCGTTGAGGCCGACGAAGCCCGCCGCCGGAGTGATGGCGACCAGTCCGGCCACGGCGCCCGAAGCCGCGCCGAGCAGCGAAGGCTTGCCCTTGCTGATCCATTCCACCAGCGTCCACGCCACCACCGCCGCAGCCGTGGCCAGGAAGGTGTTGACGAAGGCGATCGCGGCCACGCCGCCGGCTTCCAGCGCGGAACCCGCGTTGAAGCCGAACCAGCCGAACCACAGGATCGAGGCGCCGACCATGGTCAGGGTCAGGTTGTGCGGCTTGATCGCCTCACGCCCGTAGCCGGTGCGCTTGCCGATCACATACGCGCCCACCAGGCCCGCGACCGCGGCGTTGATGTGCACGACAGTGCCACCAGCGAAGTCGAGCGCGCCCTTGGCGAACAGGAAGCCAGACTTGGCCAGCACGCTGTCGACCACATCGGTGCCGGTGAACGCATCCGGGCCGGGGAAGAACCAGACCATGTGCGCCATCGGCAGGTAGGCGAAGGTGAACCAGAGCACGGTGAACAGCATCACCCCGGCGAACTTCACCCGTTCGGCGAAGGCACCGACGATCAGTGCGCAGGTAATGCAGGCGAACGCGCCCTGGAACACGAAGAACGCCAGTTCCGGGATGTAAACGCCCTTGGTGAACGTGGCGCCGATCGAGGTGGCATCCAGTCCGTGTGCGAACACCCGGTCCCAGCCGCCTATGAACTGCGTGCCTTCGGTAAAGGCGATGCTGTAGCCATACAGCGCCCACAGCACGGCCACCAGCGAGAACACTGCGAGGTTCTGCACCAGGATCGACAGCACGTTCTTCGAACGCACCAGGCCGCCATAAAACAGCGCGAGGCCGGGCAGAGTCATGAAGATCACCAGCGCGGCCGACATCAGCACCCAGACGGTGTCCGGCTTGCTGATGGAAGGGGCGGGAGCGGCCTCGGCGGGGGCGGCGGCTACAGCGGCCGGTTGGGCAATCGCAGCCGCGTCGGTTGCCGGCGTCACAGCGGCTTCAGCGGGAGCGGCTGCCGGATCGGCCGCTGCGGTGGTGGTTTCTGCAGCCGGTGCCGCGGTTTCCTGCGCCATCGCGCCGAAACCGGTGCCCAGGGCCACGCAGCACAAGGTCGCAAGGCTGATCATTTGCAGTCGGGTTTTCCACCCGGAGAGACGAGTCTTCATATGGGGGCTCCGAGTGGGGTTAGATTGCGTCTGCGCCGACTTCGCCGGTGCGGATGCGGATGACCTGGTCGATGGCGGTGACGAAGATCTTGCCGTCGCCGATCTTGCCGGTGCCGGCGGCCTGCTGGATGGCCTCGATCACGGCATCCAGGCGTTCGTCGGTGACGACCGTCTCGACCTTGATCTTGGGCAGGAAATCGACGACGTACTCGGCGCCCCGGTACAACTCGGTATGGCCCTTCTGCCGGCCGAAGCCTTTCACTTCGGTGACGGTGATTCCGGACACGCCCGCTTGCGACAAGGATTCTCGTACCTCGTCGAGCTTGAACGGCCGGATGATGGCGGTGATCAGTTTCATGCGCATTTCCCCGTGGGTGGATGGAACCGGCCTTGCGAAGCGACCGGCGGGTTTCGACACGAAACAGAAACCGCATTCGACGTGGGAGAGGGAGCTGCGGTTATCTGTTTCTTTTCTTCTTTGCTGCTTGTGGAAGTGACGAAAGGGAAAACGCGGCGATAGCGACGGGTGGGAG
>JBOHXX010000230.1:0-5454 GCA_050737675.1 Pseudoxanthomonas sp. | reverse complement strand
TCCTTCATGCCGAGGATCTGCCGCGCGCGCTGGTCGGCCTGCAACTCGCCGCTCGCCATCCCGCGCGGCTGCGCAAACTGGTTGCAGTCAGTGGCACGCATCGCGCGCATCCCTATGCAGCCGCGTGGCGCGCGCTGCAACGCAAGGCGGTCGCGCTGGGCCAACTGCAATGCGCCGACGCGCAGGGACTTTCGTTGGCACGCCAGTTCGCCATGCTCAGCTACCGCACGCCCGAGGAATTCGACGAGCGCTTCGATGCCGCCCCCGAGGTCATCAACGGCCGCGTGCGTTGCGCCGCCGAGGACTACCTGGATGCCGCCGGCGCGCAGTACGTGGCGCGCACCCCGGTCAACGCTTATTTGCGCCTGTCCGAGTCCATCGACCTGCATCGCCTGGATCCCGCACAGGTCGCCGTGCCGACGGTGGTGGTCGCGGTGGAAGGCGATCGCCTGGTGCCGCTGGCCGATTCAGTGACATTGGTCGAAGGCCTGGGCACGCGCGGCCAGTTGCGCGTGCTGCGTTCGCCTTACGGACACGACGCCTTCCTCAAGGAAACCGATCGCATCGACAACATCCTGGTAGCCGCGCTGCGCGATGCCGACCGCAACGAAAATGGAGAAATCGCATGAACCGCCCTAACGAGAACGAAGCTTCCTGTAGTCCCGCCACGTCCGCGGTGCGCGCGGGCATCGATCGCGACACCGCCTACGGCGCAGTTACCCCGCTGCTCGTGCTGTCGTCCAATTTCAGCTTCGACGGCTTCGGCAACAAGCGCCAGTACGACTACACCCGCAGCGGCAACCCGACCCGCGACCTGCTGGCCGAGGCGCTGGCGGAACTGGAAGGCGGCTTCGGTGCCGTGATCACTTCCACCGGCATGGCCGCCATCACCCTGGTGCTCAATGCGTTGCTGGAACCGGGTGATCGCCTGGTCGTCCCGCACGACGCCTACGGCGGCAGCTGGCGCCTGTTCAATGCGCTGGCGAAGAAGGGCCATTTCGAGCTGATCACCGCCGACCTGACCGATCCGCGTTCGCTGGCCGACGCGCTGGCGCAGTCGCCGAAGCTGGTCCTGATCGAAACCCCTTCCAACCCGTTGCTGCGCATCACCGACCTGCGTTTCGTCATCGAGGCGGCGAACAAGGCCGGCGCGCTGACCGTGGTCGACAATACCTTCCTGTCGCCGGCGCTGCAGAAGCCGCTCGAATTCGGCGCCGACCTGGTCCTGCATTCCACCACCAAGTACATCAACGGCCACAGCGACGTGGTCGGCGGTGCGGTAATCGCCCGCGATGCCGAAACCCACGAGAAGCTGGTCTGGTGGGCCAACGCGCTGGGCATCACCGGTTCGCCGTTCGACAGCTTCCTTACCTTGCGCGGGCTGCGCACGCTGGATGCGCGGCTGCGCGTTCACCAGGAAAACGCCACGGCCATCGCCACGTTGCTGGATGAACATCCGGCGGTGTCGAAGGTGTATTTCCCCGGCTTGGCCTCGCATCCCGGCCATGCCGTCGCCGCACGCCAGCAGAAGGGTTTCGGCGCGATGCTCAGCGTGGAACTGCATGGCGGCGAGGCGGCGGTACGCGCCTTCGTCGATGGCTTGCAGTACTTCACCCTGGCCGAATCGCTGGGCGGGGTGGAAAGCCTGATCGCGCATCCGGCCTCGATGACCCATGCGGCGATGACTGCGGAAGCGCGGGCCAAAGCCGGGATCTCCGACGGCTTGCTGCGCCTGTCGGTGGGCATCGAATCGACCGAAGACCTGGTTGCCGACCTGTCCCGGGCATTGTTGCGAGCGGAGCGCACCGTCGCCCGCGAAGACGCCGAGGACAAACGCGTGCTGGTCGACGCATGAGCAGTGTCGTCAAGCTGGCGACGGCGTATCGATCGGTGCCGACATCCAGACTGGCGTTGCTGGGCACCGGCGTGGTCGGCACTGCCTTCGTGGCAAGGTACGAGCGCCTGTGGCGGGGAAATCCGGCATTGCCCGCATTCGCGTGGCTGGCCAATTCGCGCGTGCTCCACGATTGCGAGGGGACGCCGGGGCAAGCACTGGAGAATGCGCGCGCCTCGCTTCCGAACACAAGCGACCTGCCGCCCTGGGCCGAGACCGAGGCATTGCGCCGTGGCGATGTGCTGGTCGATGCGACCGCCAGCGAAATCGTCGCCGATCGCCATGCCGAATGGCTGGCGCGCGGCGTGCACGTGGTCACCGCCAACAAGCTCGGCACTGGCGGCGTATCGACCCGTGCCCGTGTCATCGCCGATGCGGTGCACGCCTCGGGCGCACGCTATGGCGACAGCGCCACCGTCGGCGCGGGCCTGCCATTGCTGCGCAGCCTGCGTGCTCTGGTAGCGGGCGGCGACCGCATCCATCGTGTGGAAGGCGTGCTGTCAGGTTCGCTGGCCTGGCTGTTCAATCATTACGACGGCATGCGCCCGTTCTCGGGTTTCGTGCGCGAGGCGCGTGAAGCCGGCTACACCGAACCGGACCCGCGCCTCGACCTGTCCGGCGAGGACGTGCGCCGCAAGCTGTTGATCCTCGCGCGCGCCGCCGGATTGTCGTTGTCGGCGGAAGAGGTGAGGGTGGATTCGCTGGTCCCGGTGGAACTGGCGGCGCTTGCGGTCGACGAACTGGATGGCGCGCTCGATCTACTGGACGCGCCGCTCGCCACGCGCTTCAAGGATGCGTACCGGAATGGGGAAAAGCTGCGCTTCCTCAGCCGTTTCGATGCCGAAGGCGCCAGCGTCGGCCTGCAGGCCCTGCCGTCCGACCACCCCCTGTGCGGTGGTAGCGGCACCGACAATCGGGTCGCGATCTTCAGTGACCGCTATCGCGACCAGCCACTGTTGATCCAGGGGCCGGGCGCGGGGGCGGAGGTCACCGCCGCGGCGTTGCTGGATGATGTGTTGGACATCGCCAGCCGATAGGCATTGAAGCAGATTAGCGTCCTTCTCCCTTTGTGGGAGAAGGTGCCCGAAGGGCGGATGAGGGGAGCGGTGGGCAGAGCCCGCCGTGCTTCTCTCGGTAAAGCCGACCCCTCTCCCTGCTTTGCTACGCGAAGCTGTCCCTCTTCCGAAAGAGGAGAGGAGACGGGGACGTCGCTATGCTCGCCCTGCGGGATCTCGATTCAGATTCAACGCCTGATCGCTGCAGCACATTCCTCCGGCCTGGCTTGCAGCAGGAAATGTGGGCCTTCGATCTCGATGCACACTGCATGGCGGCTCAGGTCGCGGATGGTCGTCCATGCATCGTGCGGCACCAGGCGATCCCGACTCGCTTTCAAATACAGCAACGGGCAGGCGATGTCCGCGATCAGTGAGCTGTCATCGACCGTGGCGACCTCCGCCAACCGACGATGCAGTACCGCAGGTTCGACAGTGCGAATCGCGGCCTGCACGCGACGGGTCCAATCGCGCGATGACCATCGGCCCATCAACAGCGGCATCAGCAGGCTGGCGGGTATGCCGCGAAGCGGCAACCGGAGCAGGCCGGTGAAGGTTCGCAACCATGGCCGCGGCGCCTTGGCGAAGGAGGCGCATAGCACCACTGCGAGTAACCCCTCGGGATTGGTGGCTGCGAGACGGATCGCGATGGGACCGGCGAAGGATTCGGCAACCAGCACGTAGGGCTGGTCTCGCGGCAACTGCGCGCTGACGAACGTTGTGAGTGCTTCGTAGCCCAGCGCGATGTCCTTCGGGTAACTCACGATGGTCGTCGAGAACCCAGGCGCGAGCGCCGCGACAAATTCGGTAAGCAACACACCGGTGCCGTCCATGCCGGGCAGCAGCACGATCCGGGTCACGCCATCAGCACTCGATCACGTTCACCGCCAACCCGCCGCGGCTTGTTTCCTTGTACTTGTCCTGCATGTCGCGGCCGGTGTCGCGCATGGTCTTGATGACCTTGTCCAGCGAGACCTTGTGCTTGCCGTCGCCGCGCGCGGCCATGCGGCTGGCATTGATGGCCTTGACCGCGCCCATCGCGTTGCGCTCGATGCACGGGATCTGCACCAGACCGCCGATCGGATCGCAGGTCAGGCCCAGGTTATGTTCCATGCCGATCTCGGCCGCATTCTCGACCTGGCTGGAAGTGCCGCCGAGCGCAGCGACCAGGCCGCCGGCGGCCATCGAACAGGCCACGCCGACCTCGCCCTGGCAACCGACTTCCGCGCCGCTGATCGAGGCGTTTTCCTTGTACAGGATGCCGATGGCGGCGGCGGTGAGCAGGAAGGTGAAGATGCCTTCCTCGTTCGCGCCGGGGCAAAACCTGTCGTAGTAATGCAGCACCGAAGGAATGATCCCGGCCGCGCCATTGGTCGGGGCGGTGACCACGCGACCACCGGCGGCGTTTTCCTCGTTCACCGCCAGTGCGTACAGATTCACCCAGTCCAGCGTGGTCAGCGGATCGCGCATCGCCGCTTCCGGCTTGCTGGACAATTCATTGAACAAAGCAGGCGCGCGGCGGGTGACGTGCAGGCCGCCGGGGAGGGTGCCTTCCTGGCGGATGCCACGGGCCACGCAGCTCTGCATCGCATTCCAGATTTCGCGCAGGCCGGCGCGAATTTCTTCGTCGCTGCGCCAGACCTTCTCGTTCTCGAACATCATCTGCGCGATGCTCAGCCCGCTGCTCGCCGACTTGGCCAGCAACTCGTCGCCGCTTTTGAACGAATACGGCAACTCGGTGCTGTCAGCGACGATGCGATCCGAGGCCGCATCGTCCTGGTTGACCACGAAACCGCCGCCGACCGAATAGTAGTCCCGCGTCGCGATCACTTCGTCGTTCGCATCGAAGGCGGTGAAGCGCATGCCGTTGGTGTGGTACGGCAGCTTCTGGCGTTTGTTCATCACCAGGTCGCGCTTCTCGTCGAAGGCGACTTCGTGCCTGCCCGACAGCAGTAACTTCTTTTCGCCACGGATGCGCGCCAGCGAGGCCGGGATGACGTCGGGATCGATCTCGTTGGGATAGTGCCCTTCCAACCCCATCAGCACCGCCTTGTCGGTGCCGTGGCCGCGGCCGGTCAGGGCCAGCGAACCGAACACCTCGGCGCGGATCCGGGCCACGTCCCGCAGGCGACCGGGCTCCTCGAGCCAGCGCGCGACGAAACGCGCCGCGGCGCGCATCGGCCCGACGGTGTGGGAGGAGCTCGGACCGATGCCGATCTTGAAAAGGTCGAAAGTGCTGACTGCCATGGGCGCTATTCTATGCCTTCGACCACACGGCCTGCTTACGCGCCGCAGCAACCCGCCTGCCATTTCGAGACCCGGACCTTGCCCCTGATCCTTTACCAGCGCGATGACTGCCACCTCTGCGACCTGGCCCTGGAGGTGCTGGCAAGCGCCCGTGTCCCGGAGTTCGAGAGCGTGTTCATCGATGATGACGAGGCGCTGGAGGAGCGCTACGGCGTGCGCGTGCCGGTGTTGCGCAATGACGATACGGGGATGGAGTTGGAC
>JBOHXX010000229.1:0-5468 GCA_050737675.1 Pseudoxanthomonas sp. | reverse complement strand
CTCTTGCGGTGGGCCAAGGCCCACCCTACGACCTTGAGGATTTGCATCATGAAGACCCCCGTCCGAGTCGCCGTCACCGGTGCCGCTGGCCAGATTGGTTACGCCCTGCTGTTCCGCATCGCTTCCGGCGAAATGCTGGGCAAGGACCAGCCAGTGATCCTGCAGTTGCTGGAACTACCGATCGACAAGGCCCAGGCCGCGCTGAAGGGCGTGATGATGGAGCTGGAAGACTGCGCGTTTCCGCTGCTCGCGGGCATGGTCGGCACCGACGATCCCGAGGTCGCATTCAAGGACGTCGACGTGGCCCTGCTGGTCGGCGCGCGTCCGCGTGGCCCGGGCATGGAGCGCAAGGACCTGTTGCTGGAGAACGCCAAGATCTTCACCGCCCAGGGCGCGGCGCTGAACAAGGTCGCCAGCCGCAACGTCAAGGTGCTGGTGGTCGGCAATCCGGCCAATACCAATGCCTACATCGCCATGAAGTCCGCACCGGACCTGCCGGCGAAGAACTTCACCGCGATGCTGCGCCTGGACCACAACCGCGCGCTGTCGCAGCTGGCCAACAAGGCCGGCGTGGCCGTCGGCGACATCGAGAAGCTGATCGTGTGGGGCAACCACAGCCCGACCATGTATCCCGACTACCGTTTCGCCACGGTCAACGGCGCTTCGCTGAAGGACAAGATCAACGATGCGGCCTGGAACAGCGATGCGTTCATCCCGCAGGTCGGCAAGCGTGGTGCGGCGATCATCGAAGCGCGCGGTCTTTCCTCCGCCGCATCGGCCGCCAACGCCGCCATCGACCACATCCACGACTGGGTGCTGGGCAGCGACGGCAAGTGGGTGACCATGGGCGTGCCATCCGATGGCAGCTACGGCATTCCGGAAGGCGTGATGTACGGCGTGCCGGTGATCACCGCCAATGGCGAATACACCCGCGTGGAAGGCCTGGAAGTGGATGCGTTCAGCCGCGCCGCCATGGACAAGACCCTGGCGGAGCTGGAAGAAGAGCGCGCTGGCGTGGCGCATCTGCTCAGCTGACAGCGCCAAACAAGGCAATACCTACAACGCCGGGCTTGTCCCGGCGTTGCTGTTTCCGGCCTAAGACCATGGTCGTGGAGATGCGCGACGCCGTCGGGACTATGCTCATTGGACTCGTTGAGTGCAGTCCGGGAGTACCGACATGGGTTATGAGGAAACCTACCGCCGTTCAATCGAACAGCCCGAGCTGTTCTGGGCGGAGGAGGCCAAAGCGATTTATTGGCACAAGCCTCCGCAGCAGATCCTCGACTATTCCAATCCGCCGTTCCGGCGATGGTTCGTCGGCGGCGAAACCAACCTCTGCTACAACGCGGTCGACCGGCACCTGGACGAACGCGCGGAGCAATTGGCGCTGGTCGCCATCTCCACCGAAACCAACGTCACCCGCGAGATCACCTATGCGCAGCTGTACCGCGAGGTCAACGCGTTCGCGGTGATCCTTAAGAAGCTCGACGTGGGCCGCGGCGACCGTGTCGTCATCTACATGCCGAACATGGCCGAGGCGGTATTCGCGATGCTGGCCTGCGCGCGCATCGGCGCGGTGCATTCGGTGGTATTTGGCGGATTCGCCGCGCACAACCTGGCGCTGAGGATGGACGATGCCAGGCCGAAACTGCTGATCGCCGCCGATGCCGGCATGCGTGGTGGCAAGGTCATCCCCTACAAGGCGCTGGTCGATGAAGCCTGTGCGAAATCGGATACGCCACCGCCGAAGGTGTTGATCGTCTCCCGCGGCCTCGACCCCGCATTGCCGAAAGTGCAAGGGCGCGATGTCGATTACGCCATGCTGCGTGCGGAAGTCGGCGATACCGATGTGCCAGTGGAATGGCTGGAGTCCAGCGAGCCCAGCTACCTGCTCTACACCTCCGGCACCACCGGCAAGCCCAAGGGCGTGCAGCGCGACGTCGGCGGTTACGCAGTGGCGATGGCGCAATCCATGCGGACCATCTTCGACTGCGCGCCGGGGCAGGTGATGTTCTCCACCTCCGATGTCGGTTGGGCGGTGGGGCATTCCTACAATGTCTATGGGCCGCTGATCGGCGGTTGCACCACGTTGTTGTACGAGGGATTGCCGTTCCATCCCGATGCGGGCATCTGGTGGTCGCTGTGCGAAAAATACGGCGTGCGCACCATGTTCTCTTCACCGACCGCGATCCGGGTGCTGAAGAAACATGATGTGTCCTTCATCCGCGACCACGATCTGTCGAAGCTGCAGTACCTGTTCCTGGCCGGCGAGCCGCTGGACGAACCCACCGCGCAATGGATCCACGGGGCGCTGGGAAAACCCATCATCGACAACTATTGGCAGACCGAAACCGGATGGCCGGCGATCACCATGCTGCCCGGCCTGGACATGAAGCCGGTGAAGTTCGGTTCGCCCGGCTTCCCGAATCTCGGCTACAAGATGAAGGTGATCGACGAAGCCACCGGCGAAACCGTGGCTGCCGGACAGAAAGGCGTGCTGGTGATCGAACCGCCGCTGCCGCCGGGCTGCATGAGCACGATCTGGAACGACGACGCGCGCTTCATCAGCAGCTACTTCAGCCATTTCAAGGAGCTGGTGTACAGCTCGCTGGACTGGGCCATCCGCGATGAGGACGGCTATACCTTCATCCTCGGCCGCACCGACGACGTGATCAATGTCGCCGGGCATCGCCTCGGCACCCGCGAGATCGAGGAATCGGTGTCGTCGTTCGGCGGCGTTGCCGAAGCCGCCGTGGTCGGGGTGCATGACGAAATCAAGGGCCAGGTGCCGATCGTGTTCGCCACGCTTCGCCAGCACACCGACGAGCCGCACGAGCGCGTCGCTGCCGCCACCGGGATGCGTCGCGCGGTGGAGGAAAGCCTGGGCGCGGTCGCGCGTCCGGCGCGCGTCTATATCGTCAATGCCTTGCCGAAGACGCGCTCCGGCAAACTGCTGCGGCGTTCGCTGCAGGCGCTGGCGCAAGGCGCGGATCCGGGCGATCTGTCCACGCTGGACGATCCGGGCGCGCTGGAAGAAGTGAAGAAGGCATTGCTGCGCGGACCGGAGGTCGGTAGCTGAGAGCGTGCGCTATCCGGGTGTCGCTGGCGGCACGCCGGTATAGCTGGCCCGTGGCCTGATCAGCCGTCCCAATGCCTGTTGCTCGAGCGCATGCGCCAACCAGCCCGCCAGGCGTCCGGCCGCGAACATCACCAGCGCGGGCGTGGCCGGAAGTCCATGCACATGGCAGATCGCGGCGAGCATGAAATCGATGTTCGGGCGTTGTCCGCTGATTTCCTCGGTAGTGGCGATGATCGCCTCCAGCGATTGCATCGTCGGTGTCCCCGCATGCAGCTTGCGCAACCGGGACAGTATCTCCGCTGCGCGCGGATCGCCCTGCGGATAAAGCACGTGGCCGAAGCCGGGCAGGTCGTCGCCGCGTTGCCAACGGGTGGCGATGAACTCACGGAACGAAGCGGCCTCGCCTGCGTCCGCGATCAGTGCATGTGCGCGTGCCGTGGCGCCGCCGTGGCGCGGGCCGGAAAGTGCCGCCAGTCCGCTGCAGACCGTGCCATGCAGGTGCGCGCCGGTGGAGGCGACCACGCGCGCGGCGAAGGCGGAGACGTTGAGTTCGTGGTCGGCGCAGACCACCAGCGCGGCGCGCACCAGATCGGCGAAGCCTTCGTCTCCCGGTTTCCAGCTGTTCGCCAGCAACCGGTGTACCGGGCCTGCGAACGGCGGTCGTGCCACCAGCAGCGCAGCGTTATGGCGCAACAGCGTGGCCGCGATCTCGTGGCGCACGCGTGGCGCGGAATTGAAGGAATGGCGCACTTCCAGCGCCAGCAACGGAATCGCCGACATCGCGCGTTCCAGTGGCGGCAGGCGCGCGTCGCTGGCGATTGCAGCCACATTCACCGGCCATTTCGAGTCGATTTCGATCGCGAACGGATCGTGTTCGCCGCAATCCCACAGCAGCCGGGCGATGTCCTCCAGGGTGGCGTCTTCATGCACGGCGGCGATCGCGGACCGGCCGCGGTAGTAGGGGCCATCCGGCCGGATCAGCGAGATCTGCGTTGCCAGCACCGGCAGGCCGCGGTCCAGGCTCTGCGCGGCGCCGCGGGCGGCACCGCGTCCGGCCTGCTTGCGCTGCGCCAGCCGCTCCACGTCCTGCCGTGGGTACAGGCGACTGCGATGGTCCGGGCCGGGCCGGGACTCCAGCAGGCCGCGGCTTACGTACGCGTACAGCGTGGCCTGGCTGATCCCCAGGATCTGGCAGGTTTCGCGGGCGGAAAGCAGATCGGCGTGGATCGGGTCTGGTGTCATGGGAGATATATTGATTGGATTAATCAAGGTTGATCAACCCTGCGGATAGTGCCAGATTGGCAACCCGAGGAGGGGCGTACCATTCGCGCACCTCAGCCGCCCGGCACTCCGTGTCGCGGCGGACATGACAGATCCAAGAGGAGTCCTGCCGCATGAGCAACCCGACCGCTGGCGCCCCCGCTTCCCCGGGAGCGAAGTTCCGCGCCGCGCTGACTGCCGAATCGCCGCTGCAGGTGATCGGCGCCATCAACGCCAACCATGCGCTGCTGGCCAAGCGTGCCGGCTACCGTGCCATCTACCTGTCCGGCGGTGGCGTCGCCGCGGGCTCGCTGGGCCTGCCGGACCTGGGCATCAACACGCTCGAGGACGTGCTGGTCGACGTGCGCCGCATCACCGACGTCTGCGACTTGCCATTGATGGTGGATATCGATACCGGCTTCGGCCCCAGTGCGTTCAACATCGAGCGCACGGTGAAGTCGCTGATCAAGGCCGGTGCCGCCGCCTGCCATATCGAAGACCAGGTCGGCGCGAAGCGCTGCGGCCATCGTCCGGGCAAGGAAATTGTCACTGCCGCCGAGATGGTCGATCGAGTGAAGGCCGCCGCCGATGCCAAGACCGATCCGGATTTCTTCCTCATCGCCCGCACCGACGCGATCCAGGTCGACGGCGTGGATGCGGCGATCGAACGCGCCATCGCCTGCGTCGAAGCAGGCGCGGACGGCATCTTTGCCGAAGCCGCCTATGACTTGCCTACCTATCAGCGCTTCGTCGATGCGGTGAAGGTGCCGGTGCTGGCCAACATCACCGAGTTCGGCAAGACCCCGTTGTTCACCCGCGAGGAACTGGCGTCGGTCGGCGTGGCCATCCAGCTCTACCCGCTGTCGGCGTTCCGTGCCATGAACAAGGCCGCCGAAACCGTGTACACCGCGATCCGTCGCGATGGCCACCAGAAGAACGTGATCGACACCATGCAGACCCGCGAGGAACTGTACGACCGCATCGGCTACCACGAATTCGAACGGAAGCTCGACGCTTTGTTCGCCAGCCGGAAGGGTTGAGCCGGCGGCGATCGATGGAAAGGCCGACATGACCACGCAGCATTCCAGGACAGGCGCCGATCGCCGGGAGACCGCACGCCGGCTACTGC
>JBOHXX010000228.1:0-5479 GCA_050737675.1 Pseudoxanthomonas sp. | reverse complement strand
GCCTGGCGACATGCTCTACCTGCCTCCGGGCGTTCCCCACCACGGCGTCGCCGTGGATCCGTGCCTGACCTTCTCGATCGGCATGCGCGCGCCCTCATCCGCGGAACTGGTGGGCGACTACCTGGACAACCTGATCGCCGACGCCGACGAGTCGATGCGTTACCACGACCCGGACCTGGTCCCGCCGAAAGATCCCAACGAGATCGACGCCGCGGCCATGGTCCGCGCAGTCGAGGCCTTGAATGCCCTGCGCCTCAACGACCCGGACAAGCTGGGCGACTGGTTCGGCCGCTTCATCACCACATACCGCGCTGGCGGCGAAGTGGCCGCTGGCGGCGATCCACGCTCGCGCATCGAGATCGAATGGGACCTGGAACATGGCGCCGTGCTGCAACGGCACCCCTTCTCACGGCTGGCCTGGCGCAGGAACGGGCGTGGCGCGACGCTGTTCTGCAGTGGCCTGGAATTCGCGTTACCGGTCAAGGACGCGCAACGACTCGCAGCAGTCGAAACACTCGATGGCAAGGCTTATGCCGGGCTGTCCGAAGCCGGCCGCGACGTGGCGATGGAACTGTATGCGCAGGGACACTACCAACTGCTGGCGGACGAAGAAGGCTGATGGCCACGCGCAGCTTCCATGTCGAAGCCATCGAATACGCGACCGGCCTGGCCGAACTGCGCGCGGTGCGCGAGACCGTGTTCGTGCACGAGCAGCAGGTGCCGCTGGAAGAGGAATGGGATGCACTGGATCCGCTGTGCCGGCATGTAATCGCCCGCGACGCGGCGGGCCTGCCGATCGGCACCGGACGGCTTACTCCGGAACATCGGATCGGGCGCATGGCGGTGCTGGCCGACTGGCGCGGCCAGGGCGTCGGCGATGCCATGTTGGCCGCGCTGATGGCCGAAGCCCGCCAACGGGGATGGCCCGTGGTTTCGCTCAATGCGCAAGTGTCCGCGGAGGCGTTCTACGCCCGCCAGGGGTTCATTCCCGAAGGCGAACGATTCATGGAAGCGGGGATCGAACACCAGTCGATGCGCCGCGCCCTGGCCGGTCCCACCGTCGTCGAGAATCTTGCCGGGGCAATGGCCGCGACCACCGCGGTCGCTACCCAGGCCCGCCGCCACCTGCGCATCTACAGCCGCGAACTAGACCCGGGCCTGCTGGACAACACGACCGTGCTGGGCGCCCTGCGTCGTTTTGCCACCCGCAATCCCGGTGGCGAAATAAGGATCCTGCTGCAGGATGCCGCGACCCCGCAGCACACCCTGGCGCCCTTGCTGACCCTGGCCCAGCGCCTGCCCAGCGTGTTCGCGTTCCGTGAAGTGCGCGAACCGGTCGACAAGGCCTATGCCTCGGCCTTCATCGCCAACGACGCGGGCGGTTACTACTTCCGCACCCTGGGCCATCGTTTCGACGGCGAGACCGACCTGGACGGCGCCGGCCGTGCACGGCAGTTGCGAGAGGAATTCGGCCGCTTCTGGGAGCGCGCCAGGCCATGCATCGAATTCAGGGCTCTCGGCATCTAGGCCTTACGCCTCGCCGCAGACAGCCTGATGACAGCCAGCCGGCTGCACAATCGCTTCGCCCTGCTCCTTTAGTCCAAGCCATCTGCCCGTCCCTGTCGCCATGCGGGTATAATTTCGGCGTATTCATCTCGCCCGCGCAGATCCTTTCACAAGCACCTGCCGGAAGCCCGCAAGCCAGACATCGGCCCTACTCGACAAGCCTACCGACGCCATCGTGGACAACCTCCTGAAGCAGTTTGCGCAATCCTCGCAACTCGGCGGCGGCAACGCCTCCTTCATCGAAGACCTGTACGAGCAATACCTGGTCTCTCCCGATAGCGTCGACCCCAAGTGGAAGGCCTATTTCGACGGTTTCAAGGGTCGCGAAGCCGGCGACGTGCCGCACTCGGCGGTCATCGCCCAGATCACCGAAGCCGCCCGCCACGCCGCCAACAACGGCTACGCCATGGCGCCTGCCGCCGGTCCCGGCGACGAACGTGAGCGCAATGTCGGCCGCCTGATCACCTCCTACCGTTCGCGCGGCCACCTGGGCGCCAACCTCGATCCGCTGGGGCTGACCCCGCGCCAGGATTCGCCCGACCTGGAGCTGGGTTTCCACAACCTCTCCGACCGCGACCTGGATGCCGAATTCAGCACCGGCGGCGTTGCCGGCCAGCCGCGCATGAAGCTGCGCGACCTGCTGGCCCGGCTCAAGGCCACCTACGCCGGCTCCATCGGCACGGAATTCATGTACATCACCGACGTCGAACAACGCCAGTGGCTGTACCAGCGCCTTGAAGCGGCCGGTGGCGATTACGGCCTGGACGCGGAAACCCAGAAGCGCATCCTTGAGCGCGTCACCGCCGCCGAAGGACTGGAGCGCTACCTGCACACCAAGTACGTGGGCCAGAAGCGCTTCTCGCTGGAAGGCGGCGACTCGCTGATCCCGCTGCTGGATGTGACCGTGCGCCGCGCTGGCACCGGCAACGTCAAGGACATCGTGCTGGGCATGGCCCACCGCGGCCGCCTCAACGTGCTGATCAACACCATGGGCAAGTCGCCGCGCAAGCTGTTCGACGAATTCGAGGGCAAGTTCGAGCACGCCGAAGACGATCGCGCACACACCGGCGACGTGAAATACCACAACGGCTTCAGCGCCGACCTCGCCACCCCGGGCAATCCGGTGCACCTGGCGCTGGCCTTCAACCCCTCGCACCTCGAAATCGTCGACCCGGTGGTTGCCGGCAGTGTGCGTTCGCGCCAGGAACGCCGTGGCGATGCCGAGCGCGGCAAGGTGCTGCCGGTCATCATCCACGGCGATGCCGCGTTCGCCGGCCAGGGCGTGGTGATGGAACTGTTCCAGATGTCGCAGGCGCGCGGTTTCGCAGTCGGCGGCACCCTCCACATCGTCATCAACAACCAGATCGGCTTCACCACCAGCGCCCGCGACGACGCGCGTTCCACCCTGTACTGCACCGACGTGGCCAAGATGATCGGCGCGCCGGTGCTGCACGTGAATGGCGACGACCCTGAAGCCGTGGTGTTCTGCGCCAACCTGGCCTACGACTTCCGCCAGCAGTTCAAGAAGGACGTAGTCATCGACCTGGTCTGCTATCGCCGCTGGGGCCACAACGAAGCCGATGAGCCGGCGGCGACCCAGCCGCTGATGTACCAGGTGATCCGCGCGCACAAGACCACGCGCGAACTGTACGCCGCCGACTTGGAAGCACGCGGCGTGATCCGCACGGGCGAGGCGCAGGCACTGGTCGACGGCTACCGCAACAAGCTCGACTCCGGCGAAGTCACCACCGAACTGGCCAAGCCCAAGCCAGACGAACTGGCCATCGACTGGTCGAAGTACCTGTCGGGCAAGGTCACCGACCCGGTCGACACCCGGGTCAAGCGCAAGTCGCTGGATCAACTTGCGAAGATCATCAACACCATTCCCGCCGGCGTCACCCTGCATCCGCGCGTGGCCAAGATCTACGAGGACCGGGTGAAGATGACCAAGGGCGAGTTGCCGGGTGACTGGGGCTTCGCCGAGAACCTGGCCTACGCGACGCTGCTTTCGGAAGGCCACCGCCTGCGCCTGGTCGGCCAGGACGCGGGCCGCGGTACGTTCTTCCATCGTCACGCGATCCTGCATGACCAGAAGACCGACAGCTATTACCTGCCGCTGCGCCAGTTGGTCGACAACCCGGAAGACGCGACCATCATCGACTCGTTGCTGAGCGAGGAAGCAGTGATGGCGTTCGAGTACGGTTACTCGACCACCGACCCCAACACGCTGGACGTGTGGGAAGCGCAGTTCGGCGACTTCGCCAACGGCGCGCAGGTGGTGATCGACCAGTTCATCGCCGCCGGTGAAGCCAAGTGGAGCCGCATCAGCGGCCTGACCCTGCTGTTGCCGCACGGCTATGAAGGCCAGGGCCCGGAACACAGCTCCGCACGCCTGGAGCGCTTCCTGCAATTGTGCGCGCTGGAGAACATGCTGGTCTGCGTGCCGACCACGCCGGCGCAGTGCTTCCACATGATCCGTCGCCAGCTGCGCATGACCACGCGCAAGCCATTGATCGTGATGACGCCCAAGTCGCTGTTGCGCCACAAACTGGCGGTATCGTCGCTGGACGAACTGGCCAATGGCGAATTCCAGCACCTGATCCCCGATGCCACGGCCGACGCGAAGAAGGTCAAGCGCGTGGTGCTGTGCTCGGGCAAGGTCTATTACGACCTGCTGGAAGACCAGAGGAAACGCAACCAGGACAACGTGGCCATCCTGCGCATCGAGCAGTTGTATCCGTTCCCGCGCGAGTTGCTGGCTGCCGAACTCAAGCGCTACTCCGGCGCGAAAGAGGTCGTGTGGTGCCAGGAAGAGCCGCAGAACCAGGGTGCCTGGTACCAGATCCGGCACCATCTGAAAGCCTGCACTGGCGACAAGCAGGAACTGTATTACGCAGGCCGCCCGCGCTCGCCGTCGCCCGCCGCCGGTCATTTCGCCCAGCACGTGGAAGAGCAACTGAAGCTGGTCGCCGATGCGCTGGTCAACACCTTCGGCAACGACATCGTCGCCGAATAAATCCTTTCGAATAACATCATCCAAACAGGAAGCCTTTCCAACATGGCCACCGAAGTCAAAGTCCCGGTTCTTCCCGAATCCGTTTCCGACGCCACCATCGCCACCTGGCACAAGAAGGCCGGCGATGCGGTCAAGCGTGACGAGAACCTGGTCGACCTGGAAACCGACAAGGTCGTGCTGGAAGTACCCTCGCCCGTCGATGGCGTGCTGAAGGAGATCAAGTTCGCCGAAGGCGCCACCGTGACCAGCCAGCAACTGCTGGCGATCATCGAGGAAGGCGCCGTAGCTGCCGCTCCGGCCGCGGCTCCAGCAGCAGAAGCGCCCAAGGCCGCTCCCGCGCCTGCAGTTGCACCGGCCGCGGCGAAAGCGGCTCCGCCGGCCTCGGCCAGCACCGACGCGCTGCCGCCTGGCGCCCGCTTCACCGCCGTCACCCAGGGCATCGATCCGGCAAGCGTCGAAGGCACTGGCCGCAAGGGCGCGGTGACCAAGGAAGACCTGATCAATTACGCCAGCGGCAAGACCGCGGGTGTCTCCGGCGGCGCACGCCCGGAAGAACGCGTGCCGATGACCCGCATCCGCACGCGCATCGCCGAACGCCTGATGCAGTCGAAGAACTCCATCGCCATGCTCACCTCGTTCAACGAAGTGAACCTGGGCAAGGTCATGGCCATGCGCAAGGAGCTGGGCGAATCATTCGAGAAGGCCAACGGCGTCAAGCTGGGCTTCATGAGTTTCTTCGCCAAGGCCGCGGCCAACGCACTGCAGCGCCATCCGGTGGTGAACGCTTCGGTCGACGGCAACGACATCATCTATCACGGCTATGCCGACATCTCGATCGCCGTCTCCACCGACAAGGGTCTGGTCACCCCGGTCCTGCGCAGCGTCGAGCGCATGGGC
>JBOHXX010000227.1:0-5506 GCA_050737675.1 Pseudoxanthomonas sp. | reverse complement strand
GGCCCATTGCGTGGCGTCCATCAATTCGCGCAGCCCTTTCTCGGCCACCAGCCTGCCCACGTACAGCACGACTTCGGCATCGGCTGGCAATGCGAATGTGGTTCGCGCCGCGTCGCGGTCGCCCGGGTGGAAGATCGCGGCATCGCAGCCATTGGGAATCACGCGTATGCGTGCCGGGTCCGCCTGGTACTGGCCCACCGCGACCCTGCCCAGATCTTCGCTGACCACCAAAAGGCGCTCGGCGCGCTGCACGACCGGGCGGGTCAGGCGGCGGCTGATGGCATCGCGGACACGCAAATCCGATCCGCGCGCTCCAGCCACGAACGGCAGTCCGGCCTTGCGCGCAGCAAGCATCGCGCCGTAGGCATCGGGATAAAGCCAGTAGGAAAGCACCAGGTCGGGAGCGAAGGCGCGCAGCGGAGCGGCGATCGCCCGTGCGCAAAGTGCGCCATTGAACGGGCGCGAAGCCACAGGCAAGGCTGGGTAGCGCACGTACTGGACGTCACAACCGTCGACCGTCTGGCCGGGCTCCGCATCGCGAAAAAGATAACTGCGCGGCTGCGCCCAGCGTGGATAGGTGGCCACCGGGCTGAGTACGCGCACCGTGGCCAGCTGTGCCAGCTCGTGGATGGTCTGGTAGACGGGACGCCCCCGATTGGGTTCGCCTGCGATCGGGAACTGCGAGGTGACGATCAGCAGGCGCATCGGCGGCGGACTTGCGGAGTGGAGGGGAAGTCTAACCGTCTGTAGGCTTGCGAACTGCGGATGTGCTGGCCTGAGTGGGTCCCGGTATGCGTTGTCACTGGCATGCAATGATCCTGATCGGGGAAGGACAGAAGTGCATAACCAGGGATCGCCCGCCTCGCGTGTAGTGGAACTGGATGCGCTGCGCGGAATTGCCGCACTGGCGGTCGTCGCTTTCCACTACACAACGCAATATGGCGCGGAGATCGGTCATCTGACGCCGCTGTCGTGGGGCTTCCCGGCAGGCAACTACGGCGTGAACCTGTTCTTCCTCATCAGTGGCTTCGTGATCTTCATGACCTTGGAGCGCACGCGCACTGCGATGGATTTCGTGGTGTCGCGGCTCTCGCGCCTGTTCCCCGGCTACTGGGCGGCCATGGCCATCACCGCGTGCGTGGTCTACAGCATCGGCATGCCCTGGCAGAGGGTCAGCGCGCACGACCTGTTGCTCAACCTGACCATGCTTCAGCAGGTGCTTGGCGGCGCGCATCTGGACGGTTCCTACTGGACGCTGCAGGTTGAACTGTTCTTCTATGTGCAGATGCTGTCCTGGTTCGTGCTGGGGCAATTGCGCCGCATCCACTGGATCATCGCCGGGTGGCTGGCGCTGTCGGTGTTGTATGGCGAAAGCATGCAGCACCACATGCATTTCTCGTATCTGCTGCGGGAGTTGCTGATCCTCAGGCACATTCCCTTCTTCGCGATAGGGATACTGTTCTACCGGCTGTACAGCAATCCAGCGGAAGCCCGCTTGAATATCGGCATGATCGGCCTCTGCCTGCTCGCCATCTGGATCGAGCTGGAGCCGGTATTCCTGCTGGTGGCCGTGGTGTGCTGCGCGATATTCGCGTTGTTCGTCAGCGATCACCTGCGCTGGATGCGCGGCAGGCTCTTCGCGTACCTGGGCGCGACCTCCTATTCCCTGTACCTGTTGCACCAGGCGGTCGGTTTCGCCCTGATCCATTGGTTGGAGATCCATGGCGTGCACAGCGCGCTGGCTGTCTGGCTCGCATTCCTGCCGGTGCTGGCGCTGGCCAGCCTGCTGGCCTATGGCTGGGAGCGGCCGGTGATGCGCTGGATTCGCGCACAGTGGAAGCGGCAGTCGGTGCAGATCGAGGCGGTGTGAGGGGGCATCGCGTGAGGGAGCGCCGGCAGGGACGCGGCGGCAGAAGTCCGGGTATGAAGGAAGTCGCAGCGTGAGCAGTCATCGCCACCTGGTTTCTGCCGAAACCAGATGGCGAAGAAACACTCAACCGAAAGTCACATCCAGACCCTTGCCGATGCCGATGATGGGCGTCCATCCCAAGCCGTCCCTTGCCGCGCCGGTGTCGAAGTTGGCCAGGGGTCGCAGCGAGCGCACCCGGTAGCGGGTCAGCGGGACATCGCGCTTCAGCACCTTGCCCAGCATTTCCACGCCGAACCCCAAGCCCATGAACACCCAGACCGGCACGCGCACGATCTTCAGCTCGTCGCCCAGCCTGCGCTTGCAGCGGGCGAGGTAGGCCTGCTGGGTGATCGGTTGCGGATCGACCACGTTGAAGACGCGACCGGTCGCGGCCGGCGCTTCCGCAGCCAGTACCAAGGCATCCACCACGTCGTCGGCGTACACCAGTGGAATGGTCTGCGTTCCACTGCCCACGGCGACCCAGCGTCCGGCCAGCGCGATCACTCCGTTGGGGGTGACACGCTCGGCACCGGGTCCGAAGATCTGGCCGGGACGCAGGATCACCGCCGGCAAGCCATAAGCTTCGATGGCATGCCGCACGTAATTTTCGGCAGTCAGCTTGGTCTGGGTATAGGCGCCACGCCATTGCGGATGCGGTTCGAATGCGGAACTTTCGGTCATGCGCGCATTCGGGTCGCGCCCGGCATGGTCGAAAACGCTCATCGAACTGACGTAGACCAGCCGTTCCGTCGCATTCGCCTTGCAGGCATCGACCACGTTGCGCGTGCCCCACACGGTACCGGCTTCGAAATCGCGTGGACTGCCGCGCATGGCCGCGCCCACGTGGTAGACGATGCGCGTGCCGGCCACGGCATGGGCCACCATGCGTGGGTCGCCCAGGTCGCCGATCACCATCTGCACGCCACTGTCGTCGGCATACTCGCGCAGCGGACGGCGCACCAGCACACGCACGCTGCGGCCTTCACTGCGCAAGCGCTTGACCAGCTTGCGGCCCAGGAAGCCGGCGGCGCCGGTGACCAGCGCGTCGACCGGCTCCAACGCCGCATAGCGGTCTTCGAGGCCTTGCAGGCGCTCGCGATCGGGAGCGGCGCATACCGGTTCCAGCAGGCTCGCGATGCGCAATGCGTCTTCACCGCTGAAAGGCGGCGCGGCATTTTCGCGCGCGGCATGGGCGAAAACCTGCGCGCCATGCTGGATGCCAGGCGATGGTTTCAGCATGCCGGTGGCGAAACGCACCACGTTCCAGGGAATGCGGAAGCAATCCTTCACCGCGCTGAAGAACGAGTTGAGCATGATGCCGATGAATTTCGGACCCGGCAGTACGCGATGGATGCGGCAGGTCTGCAGGAAGCGGTCCACTTCGATGATGCCGCGCGTGCCGCGCAGCATCAGCCGGTTCTCCATCGGTCGCGCATTCCACGACAGCAGCAGGCGGCCGACGCCGTTGGCAGTCTGCGCCTGGGCCTGCCATTCGTCGAAGTGCAGGTTGGGGTCGGTGCCACGCGACTGGTATTTCACTTCCAGGTGCTGCACCGGGCCCAGGAAAGCCTCGAGGGTGTAGAGGCCATGCACGCCCAGGTCGCGGAACGGATAGGAACCCTGGGTGACCGAACCCGGCAGCGGGCCACCGCCATAGGCGGGGTATTCGGAGTTGCGGATGATGTCCACCGACACCAGCTCGCCGATGCGGCCGTCCCGCACCGCAGCCAAGGCCTGCATGATCACCGGGTCGAACAGGTCCGAGTGGTTCACCCCCAGCACGCGATTGTTCTTCCGCGCACTGGCGATCATCGCCTCGCAGTCGGCCACGGTATCGGCCATCGGCTTTTCCACCAGCACGTGGCAGCCCATGTCCAGCGCCTGAAGCGTGAGCACGGCATGCGAGGAGGGAGGGGTCAGTACGTGCACCGATTGCGGGTTGGCGGCGACCAGGTCCGCGAGGGTGGCGACAGCCAAGGGAATTCCGAAGCGATTGGCCAATGCCTTGGCGGCATCGAGCTGGGTATCGCAGATGCCGACGATTTCCACCCAGCTCAATCGCTTGAGCGCGGCGATGTGGTGGGTGGCGACGTAGCCGGCACCGACGATGGCGACGCGAAGTTTCTGGGAAGTAGGGCTCATGGGGGCTTATGGGGGAGAGGAAGGAATTGCCTGCTGTTGCGCCAGGGCGTCGGCGACCCGTTCGAGCACGGCCTGGACCCGGTTGTCCCAGGTCTGGTCGGCGACGGAGGCGATACGCGCGGCGGCGGCTTCAGGGGAATCGGTGGCCAGCGCCTGGTCGAGCGCCGCCAGGAACCCGACGCGGTCATCGGCGATGCGCACCCACTGCGAGAACTTTTCGATCTCGGGGTTGCGCACACTGACCACCGGTTTGCCGGTGGCCAGGTATTCGCGCAGTTTCAGCGGATTGGCGTTGGCCACCTGTCGGTTCATGCGATAGGGAATGATTGCCGCATCGAACGCCTTGGCCCAGGCGGGCAGGGTGGGGTAGGGCTGTGGGCCGACCAGATGCACATTTGGTAGCGCGCGCAACGCGGAAACATCGGCCGCAGCGTGTCCGACCAGCAGGAACGACCACTCCGGCCGCTCGCGGCCCAGCCACTCGATCAGCTCCAGGTCGATCCATTCGTGGATCGACCCGATGTAACCGATCACCGGGTGTTGCAGGCTGCGTGCGGCGACGGGTACTTCGGTGGCCACATCCGCCGCGCGCTTGAACAGGTCCACGTCTACGCCGTGCGGCGAGAAAATGGTGGCCGGATTGAGGGCGAGCTTGCTTTCCAGCAACGCCGGCGGCGCGACGAACAGCAGGTCCGCGCGGCGGCTCAGGTCTTCGTCGCGTTGCGCGATCAGGGCCATGTCCACGCCCGGATGGGCGGCATAGTCGTCTATGCAATAGAACACGCACAACGCTTCGCCAAGATGCTGGGCCATGAACCCTGGATGCGGAACAACGAACCAGGACAGGAATTTTTCGATGCCTACCTTGCGCAACGCACGGCGTACCGCCCAGCGACTGAACAATCGATTGAACGTCTCCACGCCCGGGATGCGGCGGAACGGCAGTTGCGGCACCGTGCAATGCCAGAAGCCATCCTGGATGGGCACCGGTGAGCGCATTGCGGCACCGAGCTTGCGCAACGCGCGCTTGAAGTCGCGGCCCGACGCGCTGGGCGCGCGCATGCCGGGGGAGTCCACGTAGAGCACCGGCATGCAACGAGCCAGGCGGACGGCTACATGATGGCTGCTGGTGCGGTTCTCTGCATTCCAGTCGTTGCCAAAATAGACGATCCCCAGTCCTTGCAGGGGAGCAGGCAATTCATGCATTGGTCCACCAGCCGACCAGCCAGGCGGTGCCGCCATGGTAGATCCAGTCCTTGTGCAGGCCGGGTACTGGATCAAGGTGAGGGCCGATGCGTCCGCTTGCGGGCGCGAAGAAGGTCACCAGCCCGCTGCGTCCCAGGTGGCGCATGCGCGCAATGGTTGCAGCTGGATCGGCCAGGTAGTAAAGCACCTCACAAGCGGTGACCAGGTCAAATCGATGCTGCTGTTCACCCCAAGGCTGATGAAACAGGT
>JBOHXX010000226.1:0-5546 GCA_050737675.1 Pseudoxanthomonas sp. | reverse complement strand
CTCTTCAACTGCGCATAGTCGCGACTCACGTCGCTCCTACGCCGGTCCGCATCCCGCATCCCCGGCCGCCCGATCCGGCAAAAAAGCACCAGCACCGGCGCTTTTTGCGACGCCCCCCACGGAAAAAGCGTCAGCGTCGAGGCTTTTACCGTCATCGCTGACGGAAAAAGCGTCGTCGACGACGCTTTGAACGCCTCCGTCGACGCTGAAAGCGTCATCGGAGAGGGGTATCGACGTTGCTTTCAATGAAAAAAACGTCGGCGATGACGAAAAAAGCGTCATCGATGAGGCTTTTCACCTCGACGATGACGGTAAAAGCGTCGGCGACGACGCTTTTTTCATTGCCAGGCAACCTGAAAAGCGTCGCGCGTGACGCTTTTTTCGTCAGTGAAGACGCTAACAACGCCAGTGGAGACGCTAGAAGCGTCGACGGAAGCGCTTTTCGGGCCGACGGAGGCGCCAATAGCGTCGCGGGAGCCGCTTCCAGCTGTCGGATGGCGTGGATTACGGCAATCCCCGGCCGGTAGCGTGGGCCTCGGCCCACCGCTCTTCGTTCCGACGCAATCGCAACCGGGTTGCCCGACCGGTTTTACCGTAGGAGCTACGTCCCCCAAGGGGACTTCACTTCGGGGCGTGAGTCGCGAAGAGGAAAGCACAGGCCTTGCGACTCACGCTGTCCGTACAGGTCGTGTAGTTGCGACTGACGTCGCTCCTACGCCCGCTAGCTGCTTCTTCGCTTGAACAGCCACGCCGATATTCCCAGCATCACCACCGGTGGCAGCAGGTTGGCGATGCGGTAGTCGAACTTGAACGCGCCTGCCAGGCGGCTGAACTGCAACTGCAACAGCCAGAAGCCGAGCGCGAAGATGATGCCCAGGAACAGCTGCTTGCCCAGCCCGCCGCTGCGCAGGCTGCCGAAGGCGAACGGAATGGCGGCCAGGCACAGCGCCAGCACGTTGAGCGGATAGAACCAGCGGCCCCAATAGATGTCTTCGTATTCGCGTGCATCCAGCGCGTTGCGCTTGCGATATTCGATGCTGCGGGCGAGGTCGCTGGTGGCCATGAACCGCGGACTGGCGATGGTGGCGGCAAGCGCAGCCGGTTCCAGGTCGGAATCCCAGCGCATGCCCAGCATCTGCTGCTGGGTGACCGAGCGCTCGTTGAAGGTGGTGCGCAGGACGTTCTTCAACACCCAGTTGCCCTCGAAATGCTCGGCGGTAGCCGCATGCACGATCGACTCCAGCCGGCCATCGTCGTTCAGCTCGTACAGGCGCACGTCGCGCAGCTGCAGCCACTGGTTGCCTTTTTCGATGCGCTCGTCGCCGGTCTGCGCGTTGAGGAAGGTGTTGCCTTCGCGCGCCCACAGGCCCGAATACTTGGCCACCGCCAGGTTGTTGGAGGTCGCCGACAGCTTGAGCGCATCGCCCTGCCGCTGGCCCCACGTGCCCAGCGTTTCCATGCCGATGACCATCAGGCCGGTCAGCAGGGCCAGGGTGATGGCCACCGACAGGCTCAAGCGGCGGCGCGACAATCCCACCGCGCGCAAGGCGATGAGCTCCGAACTGGCCGCCAGTTGCCCTAGCCCCATCAGCACGCCGATGACCGCCGAGGTCGGGAACAGGGTGTAGGCGCGGCGCGGGACCGTATACGCGACATAAGCCACCGCATGGCCGAAGCTGTAGCTGCCCTTGCCGAGGTCGTCGACCTGGCCGGCCATCGCGTTGACCACGTCCAGGCCCAGCAGCACCGCCCAGACCAGCAGCACCGTGGTCAGCACCACCTGGCCCACGTACAGGTCGTGCAGGTTGGGCCTCAGCCTCATGCCTTCACCCTGGATCGCGCCATGCGCCCGTCGCGCAAGTACAGCCAGGCTCCCATGGCCAGCAGCGGCAGGCTCAGCCACCACAGGCCCAGCAGCGGCGGAATCTTCCCCGCCGACAGCGCATTGGTACCGATGAACATCAGGTTGGTGCCGACCAGGTAGGCGAGGAAGCCAAGCATGATCCGCCCGTAGCGCGCCTGGCGCGGCGAGCTGCGCGCCAGCGGCAGGGTCATCAGCGCGAACGCCAGGGCCAGCAACGGCGGAGCGATGCGCGCATGCAGCTGCGCATTGGCATCGGCGCGCTTGTCACCCAGCAGGGCCAGGGTCGGCAGCAGTTCGGGATCGGTCTCGTCGCGGATGTCGGCACGGTCGGGCAGGGCGAATTCATTGCTGGCATAGCGCATCAGGTGGTAGTCGCGGCCCTTTTCCAACGGCCCTTCCACCCGGAAACCCTCGTTCAGGCGCATGTAGCGATCGCGCGTTCCCTCGAAGAACATCTCGCCACTGCGCGCGGTCACCACGTCCAGGCGATCGTCCTGCTGGCGCTGCACGAATACCTTTTGCAGATGGGTGCCGTCGGCGGAAACGCCACCGATGTAGATCACGCTGCCATTGGGCAGCATGGTGAATTTGCCCGCATCCAGGCCCGCCACCACCAGGCTGCGGTTGGCGTGCTCGATCATGCGCTCGCTGGTGCGGTCGGCCCACGGACCCAGCCACAGCGACAACGTACCCACCAGCGCCACCACCGGGACCACCAGCATCAACAACGGCTTGAGCAGGCGCCTTGGGCCAATGCCGATCGAGGTCAGCACCGGCATTTCCGAATCCCGGTACAGCCGCGCGAAGGACAGCAACAGGCCCAGCATCAATGCCAGCGGCAGGATCAGGGGCAGGTAATTGAGCAGTTGCAGCCCCATCTGCGACAAAAGCAGGCCTGCCGGCAGCTTGCCATCGGCGATATTACCCAGCAGGTCGGCCATGACCCCGCCCAGGCCCACCACCAGCAGCACGATCAGCGTGGCCAGGAAGCTCTGGGTGAATTCGCGGAAGAGGTAGCGGTCCAGCTTCGCCATAGGGGTTGGTTTACAATCTCGGGTTCGTTCGCTGGGGTTCCAGGCCGCGTTTTGACGGCCTGGCGCGGGTAATGCCGCTGCCCTGGAACCAGCGATTGTACGGAACACTCGTACAGAACACGTCACCTACTGATTCGGGAATCTGCTCAATGTCACTGGAATTCACACTGAACCACGACGCGCCGGCCACGGCCGGCTTCGACTGCATCGTGGTAGGCGCCTTCGGCGACAAGACCCTCAGCCCCGCCGGGCGTGCGCTCGATGCGGCCAGTGGCGGCAAGCTCAACGCGTTGGTCCAGCGCGGCGACGTGGGCGGCAAGACCGGCAAGGCCACCCTGCTCCACGACCTGCCCGGCATCACCGCGCCGCGCGTACTGGTCATCGGCCTTGGCGACACAGCCAAGTTCGGCGTGCCGCAATACCTCAAGGCGGTGGCCGACGCCGCCCGCGCACTGAAGGTCGGACCTTCGGCCAATGCCCTGTTCACCCTTTCGGAACTGGAAGTGAAGGACCGCGACGCCGCCTGGAACATCCGCCAGGCCGTCATCGCCGCCGACCACGCCAACTACCGCTACACCGCCACCCTGGGCAAGAAGAAGAACGACGACACCGGCCTGGCCACGCTGGCGATCAGCGGCGATGACGAGGAAGCGCTGGCGCGAGGCATCGCCATCGCCGCGGGCGTGACCTTCGCCCGCGAGCTGGGCAACCTGCCGCCCAACATCTGCAATCCGGCCTACCTGGCCGAACAGGCGCGCAAGTTCGCCGCCGAACACGACGGCGCCGAATCCGAGATCCTCGACGAAGCGCAGATGGAAGCGCTGGGCATGGGTTCGCTGCTGGCAGTCGCCCGCGGCTCGGCGAACCGTCCGCACCTGATCGTGCTGAAATGGAATGGCGGTGGCGAAGCGAAACCCTTCGTCATGGTCGGCAAGGGCATCACCTTCGATACCGGCGGCGTCAACCTGAAGACCCAGGGTGGCATCGAGGAAATGAAGTACGACATGTGCGGCGCGGCCAACGTGATCGGCACCTTCGTCGCCGCGGTGAAGATGAAACTGCCGTTGAACGTGGTGGTCATCGTTCCCGCGGTCGAGAACGCGATCGACGGCGATGCCTATCGCCCTTCCGACGTCATCACCAGCATGTCCGGCAAGACCATCGAAGTCGGCAACACCGACGCCGAAGGCCGCCTGATCCTGTGCGACGCACTGACCTACGCGCAGCGCTTCGAACCGGAGGCATTGCTCGACGTCGCCACCCTGACCGGCGCCTGCATCGTCGCCCTGGGGCGTTACGCCACCGGCCTGATGAGCAAGCACGACGACCTGGCCAACGAGCTGGTCGCCGCCGGCGAGCACGTGTTCGACCGCGCCTGGCGCCTGCCGCTGTGGGACGAATACCAGACCCAGCTCGACTCCACCTTCGCCGACGTCTACAACATCGGCGGCCGCTGGGCCGGCGCCGTCACCGCCGGCTGCTTCCTCTCCCGTTTCACCGAGAACCAGCGCTGGGCGCACCTGGACATCGCCGGCGTGGCCAATGACGAAGGCAAGCGCGGCATGGCCACCGGCCGGCCGGTCGGTTTGCTGGCGCAGTGGCTGCTGGATCGAAGCGAGTAGTGAGCGCGGAGGAGTGAGAAGTGAGCAGTGCTTCTGCTTGTCACTCACTCCTCACTCCTCTCCACTCACTCCTGCCCTTATGCCACGCGCCGATTTCTACCTCATCGCCAAGCCGCGCTTCCTCGAGGAGCCGCTGAAGCTCGTGTGCGAGCTGGCGCGCAAGTCCTACGACGCCAGCCTGTGGACGCTGATCCTGGCGCGCGATGCCGAGCAGGCCGAGCAGATCGACGCGCTGCTGTGGGAAATG
Source organism: Pseudoxanthomonas sp. (assembly GCA_050737675.1). Taxonomy (GTDB): domain Bacteria; phylum Pseudomonadota; class Gammaproteobacteria; order Xanthomonadales; family Xanthomonadaceae; genus Pseudoxanthomonas_A. Next base: position 779 of record JBOHXX010000226.1, on the reverse strand, counting down.
GACGACGACGCCTACATCCCGCACCAGATTGCCGGCGATGAAGAGGACGAACTCGCGCCGGTGCTGATCGCCACGCCTGATCTCGATGTGCCCGCACGCGCACTGGTGATCAACCTGCGCGACGCGACCTTCGACGGACCTTGCGAACGCATCCTGGAAGTCGTACCCGCCGACGAATCCGCGCGCGAACCGCTGCGCGAGCGCTGGAAGCAGTACAAGGCGCGTGGGTACGACGTCAAAAAGCACGATATGTAATTGGAGCCCTTCTCCTGCTTCGCGGGAGAAGGTGCCCGAAGGGCGGATGAGGGCGCTCTGCGCGAGATCACTCCTCGTCCCGCAAGCAAAGACACTGGGTTAACCAGCTCCGCTGTTGAAAAGCACTTCCGCCTTCGCGGAAATGACGAACCAAAGAAAATCATGACTGCCGAACTCGCCTCCAGCTACGACCCCAAGTCCTTCGAAGCCCGCATCTACGCGGAGTGGGAAAGCGCCGGCTATTTCAAGCCCAGCGGCAAGGGCGAGCCATACACCATCCTGCTGCCGCCGCCCAACGTCACCGGCACCCTGCACATGGGCCATGCCTTCCAGCAGACGCTGATGGACGCCCTGGTCCGCTACCACCGCATGCGCGGCTACGACACCTTGTGGCAGATGGGCAGCGACCACGCCGGCATCGCCACCGAGATGGTGGTCTCGCGCAACCTGGCGCTGGAAGGCAAGGGCGAAACCCGCGACTCGCTGGGCCGCGAGGATTTCATCGGGAAAGTGTGGGAATGGAA
>JBOHXX010000225.1:0-5589 GCA_050737675.1 Pseudoxanthomonas sp. | reverse complement strand
CACCAGCCGCGGCTTGGGCATGAACGGGGCCAGCGCCAGGAACACGAAATGGCATTTCGGGCACACCCCGCACCAGCGATTCACCGGACGCTCGCCGAGGATGTGGAAGTTGCGGTTGCAGCTGGAAAAATGCGCGTCGTAACGATCCGACTTGGCGAACTGCCGAGCCACCGCCAGCTCACTGAGCGGGCGCAGCAGCGAGTAGTAATGCAGATCAGCGGCGACGCGCTTCTGCACGTACTCACCGAACGCCTGCTCGAACTGCCACCCCTTCGACCATTGGTGGTTCACTTCGCCCGTGCCCGGGATGATGCTCCCGTAGCTGGCTGAGCGTTCGTTGGAGAAAACCACCTGGTCCACGCCCTGCAGCAATGCGGCGAGTACCAGGATCGCGGAATTCACCGCGGTCACCGGGATGTGGCCGTTGTAGGCGCCCTGCCGGTTCAGTTCGAACAGCTCCGGCGCCAGCGCGCGGCCAAGGTTGAGCGTGGGCAACTCGGTACGCGCAGCGCAGGCGGCGATCAGCTGCGAGTTGCCGATCCAGGTGACGGTCTGGTCCACGCCTGCCGAACGCAGCGCCTCGATCGAAACCAGCGAATCCTTGCCACCGCCGATGGCAACCAGTGCGTGGTGGCGCAGTCCAAGCATGGGAGCACGACTTGTCCCCCAAGGGGACTTCCTGCGGGGCGTGGGAGGGGCGTCAGCCCCGACTCCCACAGCAGTCGGAAAGCTGATCCTGCCGTGCAGGTTCAACCCATTGCGATAGGCGAACTCACCCAATCCGTTGACATAGATCGTCTCCAGCAGCGCAGCCATATCCGCGTCGATTTCGTATCCATCGATGCGGATTTCCGGCGGCACCACCGCCTTGTAATAGCTGACCCCGGCGATCAGATGCAGCAGGCGCAACGCCTGTTCCACCGCATGCGCGCGTTCGCCTTGCAGGACGAATGGCGCACCGGGGACCGTCACCGTTTCGGTCATCTCCGGGCCATCGTCGAAGGCATAGACCAGGCTGGCGGCGCCGGTTTGCGCATCGAAGCCACAACGCACGAAGCGGAATGCCGCAACCTCGTCGCGCTGGAATTTCCACTCAGACATCCAACACCTCTTCTTTCGGCAACGCCCGCAGGTTGTAGGCGTTGGCCATGGTGAATCCGTAGGCGCCCGCATCGGCGACCAGCACTACGTCGCCCTCCGCGGTCGCCGCCGGCAGTTTGCGGCGTTTGCCGAATACATCGCTCGATTCGCAGATCGGACCGACCACGTCGAACATGCCGTCGGCTGCTTCATCGAGGCGGCCGAGATTGTGGATGTCGTGCCATGCTTCGTACAGCGCCGGACGGATCAGCGCATTCATGCCCGCATCCAGGCCGACGCGATGGATGCCGTCTTTTTCGACGACTTGGGTGACCGTCGCAAGCAATACGCCCGCTTCGGCAACGAGGTAACGGCCCGGCTCGATCGCCAACCGATAGCCCGGGTACGCGGATTTTATTTCCGCCAGGCCCGCGCTCCACGCGTCGAGGTCGAACGGCTCGTCGTCTTCGGTGTAGGGAATGGGCAGGCCGCCGCCGATATCGATCACCTCGATGCTGCCGATGCGTTCGGCGATGCCGCCCAGTTCGTCGCAGACCTGCTTCCAGTGTTGCGGGGTTTCCACGCCACTGCCCAGGTGCGCATGCAGGCCGACCACGCGCACGCCCAATGCGTCCGCGAGTGCAACGAATGATTCGACTTTCGCCACCGGCAGGCCGAACTTCGATTCCTTGCCGCCGGTGCGCACCTTTTCGTGGTGTCCATCCCCACGACCCAGGTCCACCCGCAACCACAGGTCACGACCGCGGAAAACCCCGGGCCAGCGTTGCAGCGCCTCGCAGTTGTCCAGGGTTACGGTGACGCCCAGCGCATAGGCCGCTTCGTATTCCGCGCGCGGCGCGAAACTCGGGGTGAACAGCACGAGGCGTGGCGACAACTCGGGAACGATCTCGAACACGCGATGCAATTCGCCCAACGAGACGCATTCCAGGCCGAAGCCTTCCTCGACCAGCAGGCGCAGGATCGCGGGATGCGAATTGGCCTTGATCGCGTAATAGCGCTGGTCGATCGGCGCCAGCGCCTTCAGCGCCTGCGCGCGGGCGCGCACCGTGGGCAGGTGGTAGGCGTAGGCCGGCGTGGAGGCAGCGGCCACGGCGAGCAGGCGTTCGCGCTGCCCCTGCCACCACGGCGTCTCGCGCTTGCGGATGCCATGGGCGATCTCGCGCCAGCGCGGGCCGAACACGCTGGTCTCCTGCACCGGCATGGCGCCGCTGTCGATCAGCGCGGCATGCAGCACCGGCAACAGGCCGTCGGCATCGGCCTCGTCGATGACGAAGGTCAGGTTGAGATCGTTGGACGACTGCGAAATCATGTGCACGCGCTCGCGCCCGAACGTGGCCCACACGTCCGACAGCTTGTGCAGCAGCGAGCGCATTCCGCGGCCGACCAGGGTGATGGCCGTGCACGGCGCGATCACCTTGACCCGGCAGATTTCCGCCAGGTCCGCCGACAACGCGGCCAGCACGTTGGTGCTGACCAGGTTCTCGCTGGGATCCAGCGACACGGTGACGTTGGTTTCCGAGGAACCGATCAGGTCCACCGACAGGCCATGGCGCTTGAAGCGCTCGAACACATCGGCCAGGAAGCCGACCTGCTGCCACATGCCGATGCCTTCCATCGACACCAGCACGATGCCGTTGCGGCGACTGATCGCCTTGACCCCCGGCACGGTGGCCGCGTTGCCGTCGATGCTGGTGCCGGGGAGCTCGGGCCGCTCGGTGTCCAGGATCGCCATCGGCACGCCGGCGTCGCGGCACGGCTTTATCGAACGCGCGTGCAATACCTTGGCGCCGGTGGTCGCGATTTCCTGCGCCTCGTGGTAATCCAGCCGGGTCAGCAATCGTGCGTCCGGCACTTCACGCGGGTTGGCGCTGAACATGCCCGGCACATCGGTCCAGATTTCCACCCGCTGCGCGCCGAGCAGCGCGCCGAAATAGGCGGCCGAGGTATCCGAGCCGCCACGTCCCAGCACGGAGGTGCCGCCGTCCTCATGGCGCGCGATGAAGCCCTGGGTCAGCAACATGCCGGCGGGTTGCGCATGGAAGGCCTGGCGCCAGCTTTCGCTGGGCACGATGCCGCACGACACCGACAGCCGTTGCGCCCATGCGCTCTGGTTGGGCAGCACGCTGGCCTGCAGCCATTGGCGCGCATCGGTCCAGCCGAAGTCCAGTCCCTGCGCGCGCAGGTAGGCCGCACCCAACGTGGAGGAAAGCAGCTCGCCCTGGCCCAGCACTTCAGCCTGCCAAGGCAGCGTGCGTTCGCCAGCACGCGGGTCGGTCGCCAGTGCGTGCAAGGCGGACAGGCGTTCGCCCAGCACCTGGTCGGCATCCAGCTCCAGTTCGGCGGCGAATTCGCGGTGGCGCTGCTCGAGCCTGTCGATGCGTTCCGCGCTATCGACGGCGCCATCGGCAATCGCGGTCAACTCGTTGGTCACCCCGGACAATGCCGACACCACCACCAGTACGCGCGCGTCCTGCCCCTCAACGGAATTTTCCTCCGCCCTGCGTTTGGCCAGCCGGCCAATCGTGTCCCAGCGATGGCGACGCGACACCGAAGTGCCGCCGAACTTGAGGACGATCCAGCGATCAGGCGCAGTGGAAGAAGCGAGCATGGACAGGAGAGGGGGACTGCCCGACCATTCGGGCGTGAACCACCGATTCTAAACGAACACCCAGACCTGGACCGATCCGCATGGCCATGCGCCGCTACCTGCAACTGGATGTCTTCGCCGACCGGCCCGGCGCCGGCAACCCGCTGGGCGTGGTTTTCGACGCCATGGACATGGATGCCGCAGCCATGCAGGCCTATGCCGCCTGGGCGAATCTTTCCGAAACCATCTTCTTCCTTCCTCCCACTACGCCTGCCGCCGACTATCGCGTGCGCATCTTCACCCCGCGCTCGGAACTGCCGTTCGCGGGCCATCCCAGCGTGGGCGCGGCTTGGGCGGTGATGGATTCCGGCCTGGCGCAGGCACGGGAAGGCCACCTGGTGCAGGAATGCGCAGCGGGCCTGCTTCCGGTCAGGGTCGAACAACGCGGCGATGCGCGCCTGATCCACATCCGCACGCCGCATGCCAGGGAAGTGGATACCGGGAATGCGCACCAATCCATGCTCGCGCCAGCCTTGCGCGGTCTGCCCGGCGGAAAACTCTCGCCCGCCTTGTGGAACAACGGCCCGAACTGGTGGCTGGTGGAACTGGCCGATGCAGCTGCGGTCCGCACCATGACCCCCGACCTTGCCGCCATCGCTGCGCTCACCAGCGCCAGCCATGCGGTCGGTTTGGCGGTTTTCGGCCGGGCCCAGGCATCGGACCACGACCTGGCGGTTCGCGCCTTTTGTCCGGCCGACGGAATCCCGGAAGACCCGGTGACCGGCAGCGCCAACGCCAGCATCGCTGCGTTGCTGCACCGTGCCGGTGCATTGCCCGGTGCGGGAGACCACTATCTCGCCAGCCAGGGCCGTGAACTGGGTCGCGATGGCAAGGTGGAAGTGCAGATCGATGCCGAAGGCGAGGTCTGGATCGGCGGCCAGGTGCAGGCGGTGATACGCGGCAGCGTGGATTGGTAAGCTGCACGGCCCCCACGAACTCCCCGCCATGACCACACGTCGCTACATGCAGCTCGACGTCTTCGCCGATCGTCCCGGCGCGGGCAATCCCCTGGCCGTGGTGCTGGATGGCGAAGGGCTGGACGACGCCACCATGCAGGCCATCGCCCGCTGGACGCGCTTGCCGGAAACGACCTTCGTGTTCCCGGCCACGAAGCCGGAAGCCAGCTACGGCATCCGCATCTTCAGCCCCCGCCGCGAAGTGCCGTTCGCCGGTCATCCCAGCGTCGGCACCGCGCACGCCGTACTCGAAGCCGGGTTGGCAACGCCACGCGACGGACTGCTTGTGCAGGAAGGCATCGCCGGCCTGCTGCCGCTGCGCGTGACCGGCTCGGGCCACACCCGCACCATCGCTGTGCGCACGCCACGGGCGAAGGTGATGGAAATCGCATCGCCGGACGATACGCGCCTGCGTGACGTGCTCGGCACGTTGCTATTGGGTGCATTGCCGCCCGCGTTGATGGATGGCGGCCGCCGCTGGTGGCTGGCGGAATTGCGCGATGAAACCACGTTGCGCACGGCGATACCGCCATGGGAAGCGATCGGCAAGCTGGCCCAATCCACTGAAAGCATGGGCATGTGCGTGTTCGCGCGCAGCGATGATCCGGTCTATTTCTTGGCGGTACGCGCCTGGGTCGGCGCACCGGCGCAGTTCGAGGATGCGGCTTCGGGCGCGGCCAATGCGACCCTCGCCGCATGGCTGGCTTCGCAAAATGCCTTGCCCGGCCATGATGGCCGCTACCGCATCAGCCAGGGCCGCGAGGTCGGGCACGACGCGATCATCGAACTGTTCGTCGACGAACACGATGAGGTCTGGTCCGGCGGGCGCGTATGCAATGTGGTGAGCGGGCAGATCGATTGGTAAGCCCCCGCGCCTTGTAGGAG
>JBOHXX010000224.1:0-5610 GCA_050737675.1 Pseudoxanthomonas sp. | reverse complement strand
CCCGCGTGACGAGGCAAGAGCCGGCGTGCAGGGCCGGGTCATGCTCAGGATCCTGGTCGGGATCGATGGCCGTCCGGTGGATGTCACCATCGACAAGAGCAGCGGCAATCGCGTGCTGGACCGGACTGCGCGCGAGCATGTCCTGAAGACCTGGATCTTCAAACCCGCCATGCGCGACGGGCAAGCGGTGCAGGCCTATGGCCTGGTGCCGATCGACTTCACCATGCAGTAGAAAGCCGACATTCGCCCTTCCCTGCTCCGGGAAGGGCGATCGGTCAGGCGCGATGGTAGGGGTGGTTGGCCAGCATCGCCGCGGCGCGGTACAGCTGCTCGGCCACCAGCAGGCGGGCCAGCATGTGCGGCAGGGTCAACGGACCCAGCGACCAGGCCTCACCCGCCGTCGCCAGCACCTCGGGGGCGTGGCCTTCCGGTCCGCCGATCAGGAATGAAAGGTCGCGACCCTGTCCGCGCCAATGCTCAAGGCGTTGCGCGAGCTGTTCGGACGAATAGGGCTTGCCAGTGACTTCCAAGGCGATGACATGGGCGTTCTTCGGCAATGCCGCGAGCACGCGCCTGCCCTCGTCCTCGATCGCGCGTTGCGCGTCGCGGCCCTTGCCGCGCAGGCCGGGCTCGATCTCGACCAGTTCCAGCGGCAGCCAGTGCGACAGGCGTTTCTGGTATTCGGCGAATCCCTGCGCGACCCAGGCGGGTGCGCGTTCACCAGTGGCGATGAGCCTGGCTTTCATGTCCTTGGGGACATGCAGGAATCAAAGCCGGTCTTCATCCGCGATTTCGTGGTCGTCCGGCGGCTGGTCGCCTACCGTCCACAGGCGTTCCAGTGCATAGAACTCGCGCACTCGCGGCAGCATCACATGCACGATCACGTCGCCCAGGTCGACCAGCACCCATTCGGCTTCGCGTTCGCCTTCCACGCCCAGCGGCATCACGCCCAGTTTCTTGGCGAACCGCACCACTTCATCGGCGCTGGACTTGACGTGGCGTGTCGAGGTACCGGAAGCGATCACCATGTAATCGGCGACGCTGGACTTGCCGCGCACGTCGATTTCGACGACATCCTTGGCCTTCAGTTCAGCCAATGCGTCATGCACGTTGGCGAGCAGGGCCGGCACCGACGGAGGCGGGGTGGGCAGACGGGTCTTGATGACTTGCGCTTGGCTGGACAATGGTTTGCAGGCTCCTGGAATTGGACGAATTATAGCGGACTGGGGCCGCAAGCCCGGCCGGAATAGAGCCCCGACGCGATGATGAAGGCGGCGACCGGGGGGGGGACCAGTTCCTGCCAGGCTTCGTGGTTGGCAATACGGCGACGCACGTCGCTGGCCGATTCCGGCTGCAGGGGCTGCCCCAGCAGGAAAAGCCGGCCTGCCGCCACCTGCTGCAGGATAGCGGGCGAACTGCTCCACCGCCCTTGCGTCCGGGCCGCCAGATCGCGTGGCAATTCGCCGTCCAGCGGACTGCCAGGACGCGGCGCTACCACGAAGTGGGCGAAATCGAAGAGCACGGTCCACTCGCGCCAGGAAGGCAGGCCGATGAAGCTGTCGGCACCGATCAACAGGGCGATGGGGCAGTCGGGCCCCAGTTCGAGACGCAGCTCGCGCAGGGTGTCGATGGTGTAGGAGCGCCCTTCCCGGACCAGCTCGCGCCGGTCCACCCGCAATCCGTGCTGGCCCTCGACGGCGAGGTCCAGCATGTGGGCCCGTTGTGCGGCATTGGCACCAGGCGCCGCACGGTGCGGAGGATCCGCAGCCGGCATCAGATGGACGAGGCAATCCAGTTCGTCACGCGCGGCATGCGCTATGGCGACATGGCCGTTGTGCACGGGATCGAAGGTGCCACCATAGAAAAGCTGCAGCCCCCGCGCAGGCATGAAGCCTCAGGCCACCAGGAGACGCACGGCCCGCGCCTCGGCTATCGCCAGCAGCAGGCGCTCCATCGCCACCCAGGCGTCGCCGTCGGCGCGACCCTTGGCGATACGGTCGATGCGCGAAGCCTCGGCGACGAAGCGATCCCAGCGCGCGGGATTGGGGTGCCGCTGCAAGGCACGCTTGAACGGCGCCTGCCGCGCTTCCCATATGCCCTGCGATTTCATCTCCGCGCCCAGATTGGCGCCGCGCGCCTGCGCCCGGGCCAGTGCGGCGGTGCGCAACAACTCCCTGACCACCATCGGCATCAGGCCAGCCACGACATCGCCTTCGGCGCGCAATCCGGCAACCATGCGCGATACCTGCGCCGCCTGGCCGTCCAGCACCGCATCGGCCAGGCGGAACACGTCGTAACGCGCGGCATCGGCGACCAGCGACTGCATGGCCGCCGCGTCCAGGGTGTCGCCACCCGCCAACAGGACCAGCTTGTCGATTTCCTGCGCGGCGGCCAGCAGGTTGCCTTCCACGCGTTCGACCAGGACCTGCACCGCATCGCGGTCCGCGCTCAATCCTTTCATGCGCAGGCGGCTTTCGACCCAGCCTGCCAGTTCATGCGGCTTGACTGCCCAGGCGATTGAAATCACGCCGATCCTGGAAACCGCTTCGGTCCATTTGCCGTGGTGCGCCTTGCTCCACTCGCCCGCGGTGATCAACAGGATCACGTCGGGTGGTGGGTTGGCACAGAAAAAGGCAATGGTTTCGGCGCCTTCCTTGCCCGGTTTGCCGGTCGGCAGCCGTACTTCCACCAGGCGCCGCGCGCTGAACAGGCTGGGGGCGTTGAACGTGGCTTGGAGCATGCCCCAGTCGAAATCGCGGCCGTCGGCATCGAACACTTCGCGTTCGCCTATGCCTTGCGCACGTGCGAGGCGGCGCACCGCATCCGCCGCTTCCAGCACCCGCAGCATCTCGGGACCAGCGATCAGATAGACCGGATGCAGCGTCCCGTCATCGGGTAGCGCGGCCATCCGCTCCGGGGTCATTTCCACTACGGCGCAGGACCCTGTTGCGGAGCGCCGCCCTGGATCACGCCGTCCACGCGACGCAGGATCGAGGCGGCCATCTCGCGGCGCAACTCATTGGCCAGGATTTCCCTTTCGGTAGTCGTGCCGGTGACGTCGACCGGGGGCGAGACGTAGTCTCGCGACAGTTCCACCACCTGCTGCGGCACGAGGATGCTGCCATCGGCGCGACGGAACACGAATACCGCCGCGTAGCGCAGGCTGAACTCCTGGGCACGACCGAGGGCATCGATGCTGATCGGCAGATCGCCCCAGCGCTCGGAAAGCACCTCCAAGGTCGCCACGTTCTTCGCGTCAGCCTCGGCGGGTATCGCGCCGGCATGCTTGAGCCCGGTCGCCAGGGATTCGGCCAGCGGGCTGTAAGGCGTGGTCGAAACGACCCGCACCGGCCCCAGGTCCGCTGGCAGCGCGATCTTGTTGCGCAGGTGGAATCCGCAAGCGGAGAGGACGAGGGCCAGCAGGCAGGCCATTAGCAGGCGCTGCACGGGAAACACGGGGGTTCTGATCATGGGGCAAGTCTGGACGAGCCCGGCGTGGGCATCAATAGCCTACCCGGCTTTGGCTAAACCGGGCTTCATGATTCACGGATCGAGGTTCATGCCTTGCCAGCGAGGGCCAGCGCTTGGAATTCATTGATGGTCATGACCGGAACCCCATCGATGAACGCGAACAGGGTCACATACACCACAACTCCCCCGCCCTCGCCGACTTCACCGACCCAGTCCGCATACAGCGTCTCCTGAATCGGCATCCATGACGATTCGCCTTCGGCAGCGACCACACGCACCTCGCGGATGAACAGGTGCGCGACGGCACTTGCTTCATCCCTGCCGTATTCGAGGCATTCGCGGGCGTTGTCAGTCAGCGGGCGTGATTCACCTGTCCACGTGACCTGGAGCCGGTAAGGCGGATATCGCGTGTCGTGCTGGAACACCAATTTCCCCCCGACCCGGGATTCATCGACCTCGACCCGCACCTGCTTGCCGCGAGCGACGACATCGGCAAGCGTCGACTCGGGGTAACGTGCAAAATCGAAGTCCGCCGCCCGCGTCGGCAACGCTTGCGACAAGGCCAGCGCGATCAGTACGGCAGCAGGTGCGACCCGGCAGATGCGCATGCCGACGGCTTACGTCGCAACGATATTGACGATCTTGCCCGGCACGATGATCACCTTGCGGATCTCCAGGCCGTGCATGAACTTGGCGGTATTGGGCTCGGCCCTGGCCAGCGCCTCGACCTGGTCGCGCGGCAGGTCGGCGGCCACCACTATCGTGCCGCGCAGCTTGCCGTTGACCTGCACCGCCAGCGTCACCTGGTCGCGCACCAGCGCCGCCGCGTCGACCTGCGGGAACGGCAGGTCTTCCAGCAGGGTTTCCGCATGCCCCAATACCTGCCACAACGCATGGCTGGTGTGCGGGGTGATCGGGTTCAGCAGCAACACCGCCGCTTCCAGCGCTTCCTGGCGGATGGCGCGTCCCTGGTCGCTGGCATCGTCGAACTTGCCCAGCGTGTTCGACAATTCCATCACCGCCGCAATGGCGGTGTTGAAGCTGTGGCGCTGGGCATAGTCGCCGACGACCTTGTCGATGGTCTGGTGGGTCTTGCGACGCAACGCCTTCTGTTCCGCGGACAGCGAGGCCAGGTCGGGAATCGGACCCGTGTGCGTGCCCGACGCCGCATGCTTCTGCGCCTGCGCCTGCGCCCACAGCCGCCGCAGGAACCGCGACATGCCTTCCACGCCGGCCTCGTTCCATTCCAGCGACTGTTCCGGCGGCGCGGCGAACATGGAGAACAGGCGCACCGTGTCGGCGCCGTACTTGTCCACCATCGCCTGCGGATCCACGCCATTGTTCTTGGACTTGGACATCTTCTCGCTGCCACCGATCGACACCGGCTGGCCATCGGCGATGAGCTTCGCGCCGGTCACGCGACCGCGTTCGTCGCGCTGCACTTCGACGTCGGCGGGATTGATCCATTCCTTGCTGCCGGTCGCCGATTCGCGATAGTAAGTATCGGCGATGACCATGCCCTGGCACAGCAGGTTGGTCGCGGGTTCGTCGCTGTCCACCAGCCGCGCATCGCGCAACAACCGGTGATAGAAACGGAAATACATCAGGTGCAGGATCGCGTGCTCGATGCCGCCGATGTACTGGTCCACCGGCAGCCAGTAGTTGCCGCGCTTGTCGACCATGTCCTTGGCACCGGGAGAGGTGTAGCGCGCGTAGTACCAGCTCGATTCCATGAAGGTATCGAAGGTGTCGGTTTCGCGTTCGGCCGCGCCGCCGCATTCCGGGCAGGTGGTCTTGCGCCATTCCGGATCGGCCTTGATCGGCGATTTCACGCCATCGAGCACGACGTTCTCCGGCAGCACCACCGGCAATTGCGCTTCCGGCACCGGCACCGCACCGCACTTGTCGCAATAGATGACCGGAATCGGGCAACCCCAGTAACGCTGGCGGGAGACGCCCCAGTCGCGCAGGCGGTAGTTGATGCGGCGCTGGCCGCGTCCCTGGCGTTCGAAGCGCTCGGCCAATGCCTCGAAGGCGCCACGGAAACCCAGGCCATCGAACTCGCCCGAATTCACCAGTTCCAGGTCGGTACGGGTCTTGTCGCCGTACCAGTCGTGCCAGGTATCCGGATCGTAATTC